>CABUDQ010000001.1 GCA_902490365.1 uncultured Collinsella sp.
AAAGGGCGGAGGCGGGGCATGCCCCGCCTCTTACACCACATCTCTGCGCGCTACCGCAAGAGACGTGTGAATCCGCACTTCTTGCGGCGAATTGACGCTACAAAGCGGTCAGAATGTCGGCGAGGTTGTCGATGACGGCGTCGGCTCCCGTTTGGTCCAGGTTAACGCCCTCGTGCGGACGCAGTGCCAGGACGCGCGCGCCGGAGCGCTTGCCGGCCTCGATGCCCAAAGGCGAGTCCTCGATAACCAGGCACTCGGTAGGCTCCACACCCAGCGCCTCCATGGCACGCAGGTAGATCTCGGGGTCGGGCTTAAATGCACTGCACTCGTGACCGCTGATGGTGTAGTCCAGCACGTCGGTGATACCGGCAATCTCCACCAGCTCGTCAATGAGCTCGCGATAGGACGAGCTCGCGATGGCACACTTGACGCCGCGCTCGTGCAGCTCGCGCATCACCGGCTCCGTCTGCTCGTTGAGCAGCTCGGCATACGGAACGGGGTGGTCCGGGCTGTAGACCTGCTTGTACTCCACGCGCAGGCGCTCGCGCAGCTCAATATCGTCAGGCACCAGCGCCTCCCAAATGGCAGGCTCGTTAGACCCCGAAAGATCTGGAATTCTATCGTACGTAATGCCATGCTCCTCCATAAACGCCACGCGACGACGGTTGTAGAACCACTCGGTATCGACCAGCACGCCATCCATGTCAAACAGCACTGCCTTGATCATAAGCATCTCCTCCCACCTGCCAAAAAGGGACAGGTTTATTTTGGTAGGTTTTATCTGGTGTTTTGCGACGCGACAGACACGCCCTCCCCAAAGCAAAAAAGGGGACGGGGCAAAACCCCATCCCCTCTCAATCAACCCGTAAGGTCTACTTACTTGTGATTAGTAGGAAAGCTTCCACATGTAGCGACGCATGGTCAGCGGGTGCTGACGGGCCTCGGCGATCTGGTTGCCGTACTCGCGCATAACGGCGAGGTGCAGCAGCGGGTTGAAGTAGGTGACGACGCTTGCCGGCACGGCGTCGGCCAGACCGTAGTCCTTGGAGTCGATCAGAGCGACCTTGGCGCCCATGCGCTTAAGGAAGGTGAGGGCGCGGGCGTCCATCGGACGGGTGGCACCATCGGACATGAAGAAGACGTAGGGCTTACCCTCGGTGGAAACCTCGAACGGGCCGTGGAAGTACTCGCCGGTGTTGTAGGCGGCGGCGTCGATCCACTGCATCTCGGTGAACAGGAAGGCGGCGTGAGAATAAGCCATCTTCTCGGAGGCACCAGAGGCCATGAAGTAGATCATCTTGTCGTCCTTGAAGTCCTGGGCGAACTGCTTGGCGAGGCCCTTGGCGGACTGAGCGGCGTTCTCGCAGAGCTCGAAGACGTTGGTGAGGCCGGTGATCATGTCCTCGTAGTGGTCATAGCCTTCGGTCTGCTGAAGGATCTCGAGAGCAAGAGCAATGGCGTAGCCGGGCTTCTCGCACTTGGCAGCGTAGTTGGCGTGGAAGCCGTGAACGATGACGTGGTCGGCGTCGACGGTCAGAGCGGAGCCAGCCTTGTTGGTGAGGGAGACGACCGGGCAGTTGTGCTTCTTGGCGGTCTTGTTGGCCTCGACGGTCTCGGGCGTGGAGCCACCGAGGGAGCAGGTGATCACGAAGGTGTGCTCGTTGACCCAGGAAGGCGTGTCGTAGTTGAACTCGTTAGCGGTGAAGATCTGAACGTTCAGCTTGTCCGTGTTGTTGGCCAGGAAGTACTTGGCGGGGTAAAGATCGGACATGGATGCACCGCAGCCGACGAAGGCGACGCTGTGGATCTCGTGGTTGGACAGGACGTCAGCGACGATCTGCTTAGGGAGGTTAAGGTCGATCTCGTACATCTGACACATTCCTTTCGATTTTTTGCGGCGTCACATTGCCGGACGCTCGCAGGGTTACCATGGTTAGGACCGAGTAGCCGGCCCGTTGAGGATGTGACAAAGGGGCTGTCCCTTTGTCACATGTTAGGGATGGGAGCCTGCCTGGGGTATGGGATGCCAGGCAGGCCCCCGGGGGAAAGCACTGGGTCGCGACTAGGCCAGGATGCCGGCCGCGGAGAGGGCGATGCCGCCCACGATGGCGATCACGAGAAGCCAACCGGTGTTGACGTTCTTCTTGATGAGCCAGTACATAAGGCCGGTGAGGCCAAGGGAGATCATCTGGGGCATCATGCCGTCCAGGATGTCCTGGATAACGACGGTACCCTCAGCGAACTGCAGCGGGGTGGTGGCACCGATCAGCGTAGCGATCATGCCGCCCACGGACATAAGACCCACGATGCCGCAGACATACATGAGCTTCTCCATGAGGTCGCCGCCCTGGAGCTTGCTCAGGTACTCATGGCCACCCTGGTAGCCAATCTTGGCGGCGAACCACGTGATCAGCACGGAGGGCACGATGGAGATGAGCATGGCCAGGATCGGGCCCATGATGGAGCCCTGCTGAGCCAGCTGGACGCCCAGACCAAAGGCGATGACGCGGATGGTGCCCTGGAAGAAGGAGTCACCGATACCGGAAAGCGGACCCATAAGGGAGGTCTTGACCGCGTTGATTGAATCGGGGTCGAAGTTCTCGGGATCCTTGGCGTACTCCTCCTCCATGGAGGCGGTGAGGCCTAGGATAAAGGCGCTCGTCTGCGGAGTGCAGTTGTAGAACGCCATGTGACGGTGGTAAGCCTCTTTCTTAGCAGCGAGCTGCTTGGGGTCGGACTCATCCGGATAGAGGCGATCGAGCGTGGGAACCATGCCGTAGAGGAAGCCCATGTTCATCTGACGCTCGTAGTTCCAAGAGGCCTGGATGGCCCAGGAGCGCCAGAAGAACTGGCTGACCTTCTTGTTCAGGGACACGTCCTTGGTTGCGGTTGCCATAGTGTGTTCCTCCTTAGTCTTCGTCGTCTTCGAGCGGATCGTAGTCGGAATCGACACCGGCGGCTGCATGGGAACCGTTGAACTTGAAGCCCATGAAGACGACAGCCAGGCACACACCGATCAGAGCGACCGCGATGACGGACAGGTTGAGGTAAGCGGCGAGCAGGAAACCGATGAACAGGAACGGAGTCATACCCTTCTTGATCATCATGGTGAGCAGCAGGGCCAAGCCGTAGGCGGTCATGATCTTGGTCGAAACGTTCAGACCAGTGGACAGCCACTCGGGAACCATGTTGACGATGGCCTGGACCAGGTCGGTACCGACAAAGACGGCCAGGAAGATCGGCAGGAAGTACATGATGGCGTACAGACCGGAGCCAGCGCAGATGTGCATACGGTAGGCGGTCTTGAACTTTCCGTTATCGATCGCGCTATCTGCCACATGGGTGAGGGCGGCGATGATGGAACGGAACACGATGCCGAGGAGCTGACCCAGGACGGCGACCGGGATGGCGATCGTCATGGCGGTCTCGGCGGAAGCATCGGTCAGGCACGCGAAGGCAGCGGCCACGATGCCGCCCAGGACCATATCGGGCGGAACGGCGGCGCCGACCTGCACCAGGCCCATGGACACGAGCTCGACGGCGGCACCGACGGCAAGGCCGGTGGGCACATCGCCCAGCAGCAGACCGACGAGCGTAGCGCCAACGAGGGGCTGCTCGAAGTTAAGACGGCCGAGCAGGCGGGAGTCCCACATGCAGAACACGCCGACGAGGCCGACAAGCACCGCACTGATGAACGTATTCATACCCTTCTCCTTTCAGTCAGGCAAAAGCCTGGTTGATTACAGCTTGGCGTCGATGTCGACGCTCTGATACGTAGGGGTCTGCTGGACGTAGAGCTTGATGCCCATGTCGAGCAGCTGGTTGACGTCGGCCTTCTGGGTGGCGTCGAAGAAGACGGAACTGTCCTTGCCGCCGACCTGATCGGCACCGTCGTGGTTGGCGGTGGCGCCCAGGTTGATGGCGTCGAGCTTGTAGCCCTGGCAGAACTGCAGCATCTCGGCCGTGTTGCCAAAGACGAACATGACGCGCTCGCCAAGGGTGTTGAGCTTGTCCATCTTGGCGAGGGCACGCTCGACGGTGAAGACGTTCAGGCGCACGCCCTGGGGCTTGGCCAGCTTAAGAGCGCCCTTCTTGATGTCATCGTTGGCGGCAGCGTTGTCGACGACGATGATGCGCTCGGCCTGGACCTTGGTGGTCCAGGTAAAGACGACCTGGCCGTGCAGCAGACGGTAGTCAAGACGTGCGAGGACGATCTTGGCAGGGCCGGAGCTGTGACGGGGCGCCTTGGCCTTCTTGGCGGGAGCCGCGGCGACCTCAACCGGTGCGTTGGGGTTGGTCAGACCGGTGCGGGCCTCGTTGATGAGGGCCGCGAGCTCGGCGCCCTTGATGGGGGTGGGGCTCATAGCAAGCGTCAGTGCCAGCGGGATGTTGAAACCGCTGACAACCGTGAACTTCGTGCCATTCTTGGAAAGCTCGACCATGTTGTTGTTGACCGAGCTACCGAGCATATCGGTTAGCACATACACGGTGTCGTCCGCGTTGAACGTGGCGATCATAGCCTCAACCTTATTGGTGATGGGCTCCTTGTCGTCACGAGCAAGCGACACGACGTGGACGTTCGACACGTCGCCGAGAACCATCTCGAGCGTGTCTTTGGCGCCTGCGGCCAGGCCGCCATGAGATGCGAGAATGATCTGATTCATCTTGCCTCCTCCTTTTCGTTATGGTCATTATAACGTCTTATACGTTGCGGATATTGCTAATTAGTATAAAGACCGTTCGCGGGTGAAAATCGACCGTTGACGGGTTTAACGTACTTGAAACGTTGGGGCTGGGCAGGCCGGCACTGGCGGGATAACCCCAAGTCGGACCCTGCGCGCAATCCCCTATCGCACAAAGTACCAGGGGCTTTCCTGCACGGTGGGCTCCAGCGCGATGCCGGTGCGCTCCTTAAACAGATCCATGTCCTGCGTTTTCTCCGTCCACCACGCGTTGGGCTTAAAGGTCATGCTCTCAGCGACATGACCGACAAATACACTGTTGCGCAGCTTGGAGAAGTCGGCGTTCATAATCAGGATGGACATGAGCACCAGCACAATACCCAGGACCTTGATCGCGCCGGCGGACTCGGCATAGACACCAATGCCCACCAGTACGGTGACGACCGTCTCAAAAGACATTACGACGGGAACTTTCGATGTCTCGAGCCCCATGGACAGACCCTGCATATATAAGATGTAAGCCACGGCTGTGGGGATGAGTCCAAAGCCAAGGAAGAGCAGCAGCAGCTGTGGCGACATTGCCGCGGCGACATCCGGCCACGGAGCCGCGATAGCCGCCATAACCGCACCGCCAAAAACAAGGCCCCAAAACGTGACAGCCAGCGGGTGGACCGTCTTGGTTGCTATCCGGCTAAACACCGCGAGCGACGCCCCACAAAAGCCTGCAATCACGCCCGACGTGACGCCCCAAACCGAAAAATGGAAACCGGAAAGGTCGCCATTAGTTACTGCAAGTACACAGCCCCCTATGTTAAAAGCGATGGCAACGAGCTTGTTGGGGGTCACGTCCTCGCGATAAAGCACGCGGCCGAGCACGACGCCAAACACCGGCGAGGTATAGAGCAGCACCGAGGCCGTGGACATGCCCACCTCGCCCATACACTCGTAATAGCAAGTGTTGGCGGCGGCCAAACCGACGATACCGACAAGCGCGCAGGAAACAAGCTCTTTAGGGCTTGCCTTGAACAGGGCCAGCGGACCCTGAGCCACGGTAGACCCCTCACCCGAACGGCAGCCCATAAACATCAGGACCGGCGCCAAGATAAGCGCTCCGACCAACAAGCGAAAGGCAGCCATACTCTGGGACGTAACGCCCATGGCCGAGATGCCGTTTACAAAGATTCCGATGCTGCCCCACATAAGCGCGGCGATCAGCACCAGCACATAGCCCAGATTGCTTCTCTTCAACGTGGCCTCCTCGGTATTGTTTCCAATATGTTTCACACTACGTTATAGTCGTTATATACATTTTTCAAGGCACAAATCGCCAAACGGGGAATCTCTAGACAAAGGGAGTGTCCCGCCAGCCACGGTATCGTCGATGTTTTGGCAATGTCAGCGAAAACCCGCCAGAGCGAGCAAGGTGCCTTGAAGTGAGGCGGCATTGACCTTCTGGTCATGCCGCCGAAGTTGAAAGGCAGATTGCCGCTCTGGCGGGTTTGCAGCGTCGAGCGGTTACGGCGTTTGGTAAAACGCCGTAACTAATACTCAAGCTTCCACATGTAACGGCGCGTCATGTAGTCCTTGTGGGTAACGGCAGAGAGAGCGCGCATGTACACGTTGTTGAGAATCGGGGCAAAGATCAGGTGGTTGAAGTACTCGCTCACGCTGTCCTTGATGTCGTTGAGGCCGAGCTCCTTGGCGTCGAGCTGATAGACGCGCTCGCCACCGTACTGGTTGACGAAGCGGATGCCGCGCTCGTCATTGCAGCGGCTGCGGCCGACGCTGATGAGCTGGAACAGCGAGGTGCGCTTGTCCAGAATCTCGAAGGGGCCGTGGAAGAAGTCGCAGGTGTTGATGGTGCAGGAGTCGATCTGCAGCATCTCCTGCACGTTGCAGATGCTAAAGACGTAGGCGGCACCAAAGAGCGGGCCCTGGGCCATGACGTTGATGCAGGGCTTGTCGGCGTTCTGCTCGGCCCACTTAGCAGCGAGCGGACGGGTGTACTCGACGGCCTTGCGATAGATGGGGTCGACCAAGTCGAACGCGGCCATAGCGGTCTCGTACTCGGCATAGCCCTCGGTCTGCTGCGTGAGCTCCATGGCGATCATGGTCACGACGGCGGAGTTGGTGCGGCCCATGCAAGACTCGTCAACGGCCAAGCTGTCGTACTGGATCTTGTAGTCGCAGACCTCGGTGAGGCCGGACTCGTCAACATAGATGGCGATGGTGCTGGCGCCGTGGTCCTTGGCGACCTGGGCGGCGACGATGGTCTCCTTGGTGCCGCGCATGGACACGACGACGGCCAGGGTGTTCTCGTTGACGTAGGCCGGGGTGGCGTGCACAAACTCGTTGCTGGTGTAGCTGGAGCTCACGACCTGCGTGGCCTCGTGCTCCATAAAGTACTGGGCAGGATAGTTACCACCGTTAGATCCGCCGGCGCCGATCCACACAACGCGCTTGATGCCGCCCTTGTCTGCCTTGTCAGCCAAAACCTGGGAGACGACATCCTTAACCTGTTCCTGAGTAGTCATCGTGCATCAGCCTTTCTTCTCGTTTGATGCTCTTGATGGCATACAAGTTACATACATGTTTTGGTTATGTCGACTAGTTGTATGCTATATTTGTCTTAGATATTTTGCTGGTAAAGTTTTCGGCAATCCATTATCAGCGGTTTTGTTATCATGTTGGATACATGCTTGGTTCAGTAAGCATACAGGTTAGATACAGGTTGTTCGCATGAGCACTTCGTCGAAAAAGAACTTGGCCCAATACGAGCGTCTGGCGGGTACGCTGCGTGACCGCATCGCCGCCGGCATCTACGCGTGCGGAGACAAGCTGCCGTCCGAGATGGAGCTCATGGGCGAATCGGGCCTGTCGCGCAGCACTGTGCGTCACGCGCTTAAGGTGCTTGTTGACGAGGGCCTGGTTCGCACCGAGCGCGGACGCGGCGCCTTTGTGGCTGACACGCCGGCGCTCCACGAGAACAACCTGGTGTTTTCGAGCTATACCAAGCAGGTCGAAGGCCAGGGTATGAAGCCCACCACGCGCACGGTGGACTCGGGCTTTGCCAAAGCAATGGGCAGCGTGGCCAAGTTCTTTGACGCTAGCGTGGGCAGCAAGCTTGTCAAACTTGTCCGCCTGCGTTACCTGGACGATGCGCCACTGTGCCTGGAGACCACCTATTTGCCGCCAAGCTTTGGGTCGCTCATCGATCGCGATATCAACGGTTCGCTCTACGCCACGCTGCGCCAGGAGTTCCATCGTGCGCCGGCGCAGGGGCATAAGACCTTTGAGGTGTGCTATGCCTCGCAAAACGAGGCGTTTTTGCTCAACGTTGAGCGCGGGCAGGCGCTGATCCTGATCACCGACTACGTCTACGACACCGACGGTCGCCCGCTCCATGTCTCCAAGCGCATCCAACGTACCGACCGCGCCAAATACACCGAGCCCATCGGCTAACCTGCCAAAATAAACCTGTCCCTAAATGGTAGGTTTGGGGAGATCGGGGAACCAGGTTGGTTTGGGTTGGTTGGGCGTGCGCTCGGCCAGGACCAGCTCCATCCAACACATGTCGTACCAGCGGCCGAACTTTTGCGCGCAGCGGTCGAAGGCGCCCACCAGGCGGTATCCCATGTGGGCATGGAAATCCTGGCTGTTGTGCGTCAGATACTCGTCGTCCTTATCGTGCGGCACGGCGATGAGCGCGCACATGCTGGTGATGCCCATCGCGACCAAGCATTGCTTGAGCGCGTCGTGCAGCCTGCGGCCCAGCCCGCCGTGGCGCACGTCGCGCGCCAGATAGATCGACGTCTCGACCGACCAGTCATAGGCCTCGCGGCTGTTAAGCGCGCTCACATAGGCATAGCCCACTGGGTGCCCGTCCAGCTCCATCACCAAATACGGGTAGCGCTTGAGCGTACGCTCGATGCGCCCGGCGAACTCCTCAACGCTCGGCACCTCGTATTCGCAGGTTATCGCCGTCTCGCGTACATACGGCTCATAGATGGCAAGCAGCGCCGGCGCATCATCGGGCGTCGCCAGGCGAATTGTCGGCTCGGACATCTCGGGCATACAGCCCCTCCCCCACAAAAGCAAAGGCCGCCCTGCGCCAAACCCAGGCGTAGGGCGGCCCCTCGTCATTACATCAAGCTACAGGACAGCCGCCAGCGCGTCGATGTCCTCCTGCGTCGTGGCCCAGCTGGTGCAAAAGCGCACCACGGTGTGGGTCTCGTCGTACTTTTCCCAATACTCGATCGCGGCATGCTCGCGAATGCGCGCCATGTCCTCGTTGGGCAGAATCACAAACTGCTGGTTTGTGGGCGTCTCCAAGAAGAACTGGTAGCCGCGCTCGTGCAGCACGCGACGAAGCGCCTGCACGGTTTCGATCGCCTGGCGACCAATCTCAAAATACAGGCCATCGGTAAAGAGCGCCTCAAACTGCACGCCCGTCAGGCGGCCCTTGGCCAGCAACGCACCGTGCTGCTTAATGCGCGGAATGGGATGCGCCGGAGCGTGCATGCCGCAAAACACCACGGCCTCGCCGCACAGAGCGCCGCACTTGGTGCCGCCGATGTAGAACACGTCGCACAGCTGTGCCAGCTCGGGCAGGGTGATGTCGCACTCGTCGGCTGCCAGCGCATAGGCCAGGCGGGCACCGTCCACAAACAGCGGAATCTCGCGCTTCTGGCACACCGCATGAATTGCCGCGAGCTCGGCCTTGGAGTACAGCGTGCCGTACTCGGTCGATAGGCTCACGTACACGGCGCCCGGGAACACCGTGTGCTCGTAGCTCTCGTTTTCGTAGAACACCTGGATATAGTTCTCGAGGTCCTCGGCGTGCATCTTGCCCTCGTAGCCGGGGATGGTGAGCACCTTGTGGCCGCCAAACTCGATGGCACCAGCCTCGTGGCAGGCGACGTGGCCGGTCTCGGCGGCAACGACGCCCTCGTAGGGCGCGAGCAGCATGTCGATCACCGTCGCGTTGGCCTGTGTGCCGCCTACCAGGAAAAACACGTCGGCATCGGGCGCCTGGCAGGCCTCACGGATAAGCTGCTTGGCACGCTCGGTGTGTGCATCGGTACCGTAGCCGGGCTGCGGCTCCATATTGGTGTCGACGAGCGCTTGCAGCACTGCCGGATGTGCGCCGTGAGAATAATCGTTGTTAAACGCGAGCATGGCAATCCTCTCTTACCGGGTATCGGCCAGATGATTCAGATGGGGCTATTGTACGCCGCCCGGATAAGCAATGCGCGCGGCAAGACACTCGAGCGCCAGCACCAGGGCAAAGCCGCAGCTCACGTCACTCAAAAAATGCGCTCCGATCACGATACGGCCAAAGGCGACAAGCGCCGCGACCACAGCGGCGACCCAAAAGACCACGCGGCGGCGCGACGGCTTTTCCTTAAAGGTCGCCGCGGGAAGCCCGGCGAGCATAAGGCCGATCGCCGCGTGCGCGGTGTGCCCGCTTGCAAACGACTTGAAGCCGTCCTTGATCACGCCGGCGGCAATAAAGGCCCACTTGTCGGGGTTACCGATCACCCACCACGGCTGAAAATTGAGCCCCGGCGTGACCTCGATCACGCGCATGCGCGGGCGCGACCACAGCGGCTTGACGATCACGTTGAGGATAATGGCCTGAGCGACCCACACGGCAAGTACCATCAACGCCCAGCGCGTGAGCTCATCGGGCGCGGTGTCGCGCGTAAGGCGATAGGCAATAACGTTAACCGCAATGACCAGCACAAACGTCAGCACCAGCTGAAACGCGATGAGCTTGCCGCCGACGCGCAGCGATCCGATAATCTCGTAGCCGACCAGACCCACGTTGATCAAAACGCCCAGCGCAGCGAGCCATTTGCTCCCCCTGGAATCGGGGCGTGCCGAGCGCACGAGCATAACGCCCGCGATGCTCGCCGTCAGCTCGAACGGCAGCTCGCCGGCCGCCTCGACAAAGCGACCGTACATGCTGCCGATGTTGAACAGCGCGCTCGAAATCTGATAGTCGAAGAAACTGCCCACGCCCAGACAAAGACACAGGACAACCGCGATAATGGCGACGTCTTTCTTATAGATGTATCCGAACATGCTTTCCTTTCGATGGAACCAGATTGCCCAAATGGGGCGTTTGCAGCGTCGACCCGTTAGTCATCGTCGCTCGCGCCCAGCTGCTGCAGCAGCATGAGCGCCGCAGCCACGGGGCCGGCGCCGTCGTTGGCGTCGAGGCCGCGACCCAGGCCGCTGCCCGCGCCGGCGCCCGCCTTGTAGGGCACCGACAGCTTGCGGCTCTTGGGGAAGTTCACCGCGCCATAGCGATTCTTGAACTCAAAGGCTACCTTCTTGGGAACGTCAACCCCCAGAAAGGTAATGCGCCCACCGCTGAGCGTGACGCTCTCGAGCCCCAGGCGCTCGCCGCGAATGCGGATGCGCGCGCGGTTGAACAGGTTGAGTCCCGCCAACGGCAGCTCACCATGCGCAGCCTCGGTCTCCTCCTGCACCTCATCGATGCTCTCCAGGTCCTCGGCCGCCGCAAGTTTGCGGTACACGAGCACGCGCTGATCCACCGCCGGCATGTACTCCTCGGACAAGAAGTAATCGGCCGGCAGGTTGATGCCCACGCTCGCCGCCTCCACGCCGGCATCGTCATCGCCGCGCGCCTCGGCCACGGCCTGTCCCAGCATCTGCGTAAACAGGTCGAAGCCCACGCTCGACAGGTTACCGTGCTGTTCGGCACCCATAAGCGAACCGGCGCCGCGGATCTCCAGGTCGCGCATGGCGATGCGCATGCCGCTGCCCAGGTCCTGGAACTCGGAAAGCGCGGTCAGGCGTGCCGTGGCCTCCTCGGTAAGCGGCAGCTCGCCGGGGAACATAAAGTACGCGTATGCCTGCGTGACTGAGCGGCCCACGCGGCCCTTGAGCTGGTAGAGCTGTGCCAGGCCCAGGCGCTGCGAGTCCTCGATGATGAGCGTGTTGGCGGTCGCGTTGTCGATACCGCTCTCCACGATGGTCGTGGCGATGAGCACGTCAATCTTCTTGGTCGCGAACTCGATCATCACGTCCTCGACCTCGCGCGGGCTCATCTTGCCGTGCGCCACGCCCACGCGCGCCTCGGGCGCGGCCTCGTGCACGCGCGCCACGGCGTCGTCGATGGTCTTGACGCGGTTGGACACGTAGTACACCTGGCCGCCGCGGCCCACCTCCAGGCGAATCGCCGCGCTCACCACATCGGGGTCGTACTCCCCCACGTGCACGATCACGGGACGACGCCCGGTCGGCGGCGTGGTGATCAGGCTCATATCGCGCACGCCGCTCGTGGCCATCTGCATGGTACGCGGGATGGGCGTAGCCGAAAGCGTGAGCACGTCAATCTGCTCGCGCAGGTTCTTGAGCTGCTCCTTGTGCTGCACGCCAAAGCGCTGTTCCTCGTCAATGATCACCAGGCCCAGGTTCTTGGGGTTCACATCGGCGGAAAGCAAACGATGCGTGCCGATGAGCACGTCGATCGTGCCCTCGGCAAACGCCTTGAGTGCGCGCTTTTGCTGCGCCGGCGTGCGGAAGCGGCTGAGCACCTCGACCTCGAGGCCAAACGGAGCAAAGCGCTCAAAGAACGTCTCGTAGTGCTGCTGGGCCAGAATGGTCGTGGGGCAGAGCACCATGACCTGGCGGCCGGAGTCAACGCACTTAAAAGCCGCGCGCAGGGCGACCTCGGTCTTGCCAAAGCCCACGTCGCCGCACAGCAGGCGGTCCATGGGCTTGGGCGCCTCCATATCGGCCTTAATGTCAGCGATGGCCTCCAGCTGATCGCGCGTCTCGTCGTAGGGGAAGCTCTGCTCCATCTCAATCTGCTCGGGCGTGTCGGGTGGGCAGGCGATACCGGTAATCGAAGAGCGGCGCGTATACAGATCGACCAGGTCAAACGCCAGCTTTTTGGCGTTCTTGCGCGCCTTGTTGGTTGCGCGCGTCCAGTCGGCGGTGTTGAGCCTGGTCAGGCGCGGCTTGTCGCCGTCGGGGCCAACATAGCGCGTGATGCGGTCGACCTGCTCCAACGGCACGTAGAGCTTGTCGCCGTCGGCATATTCCAGCAAAAAGTAGTCGCGCTCCTTGCCGCCCACTTCCTGGCGCGCGATCTCGCTAAAGAGCGCGATGCCGTGAGTGGCATGCACCACGTAGTCGCCCGGCTTAAACGGGAACGTGATCTGCGTAATGTCCACCTTGCGGCGGCTGCGCGCACGGTTGGCGTCCATGCGGGCGTTAAGGTCGGCGATCGAGAACACGGCCAAATTGGCGTCGGGCACCACCACGCCCTGCGGCAGGGCGGCATCCACAAAGGTCACGCGTCCGCGCGAGATGGTGGGCACGGCGGCACCGGCGGCAGCCTGGGCGGCACCCGCCTCGAGCGAGCGGGCGTTGAGCGCATCGGCCTTGCGGTCACGAATGGAAGCATGGGCCTCCTGGCGTGCGGCACGGTCGGCGGAATCCGCCGCTGCCACGCGTACGCGCTCGCCGATAGCGCCGGCATTTTCGGGCGCCGCGGTCAGCGATTCCTCAAAGGTAATGCCCTCGTCGCCAAAAGTGAGCTCCATCGACTCGCGCGCGCCGCGGTCGGGGATGGCAAACACGCAGGCATAGCGCTTGCCCACGACCTCCTGGATGCGCGTCATAAAGCGGTTGTCCGATCCTGCGATGGCGGGCTGCTCAATCTTGAGCTCGGCCGTCACCGCACCGCCGGCACGGATGAGGCTCACATAGTTCAGGCGTTGCTGGGAACCAAAGTCGAGTTGCTGGGCACGCACGTACAGGCCGTCCAGACGGTCGACCCCCGCCTCGCCGGCACGCGTCTCGATATCCTCGTAGGCGCGCAGGCAATCGTCGAACAGCGAGCGCGGCTCGGACAGCACCACGAGCGCCTTGCCGCTCACGTGCGACAGCGGGCTCACGGTCTGACCGTACATCACCGGCAAAAAGCGGTCGAGCTCAGGCGTGACGATGCGCGCATCCACCATCTCGAGCAGCGCCGCTAACTTGCTGTCGTCCTGGCTGGCGCGGTAGAGCGCCACATGCATGTTGTGGACGGCGTCGTCGGTGAGCGCGAGCTCGCGACAGGGGAAAATCTCGATGCTGTCCTCGTTGCCGATGGTCTGGCCCGTGGAGCTCACCATGCGGCGGATGCGGTCAATCTCGTCGCCGAAAAACTCAATGCGCACGGGCGCCTTCTCCTGCGCGGGGAATACCTCGACGGTGTCGCCGTGCACACGGAACAGGCCGGGCGCGTCGGCGGCGCCGGCATTGGTATAGCCCATGCCCACCAGACGCTGCGGCACCTCGTCAAAGGGAATCTCCTCGCCCACCGCAAAAGTAGTGGACTCCCAGTAGCGGCTCTCGACCGGCGGCACGCAGCGCAGCAGTGCGCGGGCCGAGGCGACCATGATGCAATTGTCCCCGCGCACGATGCGCCCGAGCGCCTCGCAGCGCTGCGCCACCACGGCGTCGTCGGGCGCCTGCTCGCGCCACGGATAGTCCTTGCGCTCGGGAAAGCGGCACACGTGCGCCAGGCCCACGTAGGCGGCTAGACTGCGTGCGGCGCGATCGGCCGCATCCTCGCCACTCACGATGTAGACCGTGGGGCGCGGACGACGCGCAAACTGGGCGGCCGCCATAAGCGTGCGACCCGACTGAGACACGGCCAGCGTCACGTCCTCGCCAGAATCGAGCCCGGCCTCGACGGTCTGCAGCGCCTCGGCAGTATAGAGCTGCGCGGCTATACGGTGAATGAGCATGCTGTTCCTCCGGCATTGCAACGCCAAAAGCCCGCCGGGGCAAGCTCGGCGGGTCGTTCGTCAAATTCGTTGCCTGTCATGGTAGCGCATGGAGAGGACTCCAGCTCAAGCGTACGTCCAGCCCCGCAAAAAACGCCAGACGGACGAGCCGCCTGGCGCTATCAGAGTGAGCTATACGCCGAGTCTAGTCGTAGACACCCATTTTAAGCAGCGTGAAGGTCGGAGCGCCGTCACCCTGCACGACGCGAACCGTGCAAGTCTCGGTACGGCCCATGGATGCGTTCGCTTGAATTGCGGCGATGAACTGGTCCTTTGGCAGGCCGTAGGTGCTCTCGGGGATGTCGGAAGGAAGTAGCATACCGCCAGCACTGTAGACCTCATAGGTGAGCTCGTAGATGTTGTCGCCAAGGTCAGTCGCGCCCGTAACGATGGCACACGGTGGGTTGTAATTTCCCTGGCCGTATTCCTGTTTCAGATACAAGTACCCGTCATGCGCTTCGGCCGAATCAGGAATCGCCTGCCCCTCCGGCGTTCTGTCATAAGTCATATCGGCATCGGAAAGCGTCAGGCCCGTCAAGCGGTTGAGTTCCCTATTGACCACATCAGTCGCCACACGCTGGCGATTACCGTTGTCGTAGTCGCCTTTCTCGATTCGATACGGCGCGTTGTCAATAAAATGGCACCAGATAAACTTGACCAGCTTGTATTTCTCGTCATCAGAAAGTCCGTCAGTCGAATCGAAGCCGCCCGCCTGATACCAGTCCCGATCGAAGTGTTCCTCCGTAAAGTTCGAAAGAAACAGATTCGCGGCGGCATAGGTTGCCTGGTCATTGAGGTCGACCTTTACGCTGCTGCCCGTCTGCTCGGGCTCTTCCGGCTCTTCTTGCCCTTCGGCAGGCTTCTCCTTGGCGCTTCCCTTGTCCTTGTGCTCGGCCGAACCCTCGTCGGACCCAAGCACCGTAATCTGCGATGAGCCACCCTGCCCAAGCGGACCCAGCACGCCGGTCAGTGCCAGCGCGGCACCGCCGGCAACGAGCACGCCCACCACACATATGCCGATAATCACCGCCCGCTTATGCGATTTCTTTTGCACGGAAGGCATCCCTGCCGCCGGCATCGATGCGGGCTCAGCAGGCGCGGTAGCTGGAGAAGCGGCACCCATGCGTGCCCCGCAGTTCGTGCAAAAATCGGTTCCGTCGGGCATCTCGGAGCCACACTTGGTGCAAAACATATTCGGGCATCCCCTCACAACAAACGGCATCTGTCGCCATCATATTGAGCCTTCGCGGCCCAAATGTGTTGCGCAACATTAGTCGCCGTCTTCAGGTGCCGGCAAAACGCGCCGGGCGCTTACCCCGTCACACGCACGCTGGGGCAAAGGTCTGCCAGCGGGCACTCGTCGCACTTAGGTTTGCGAGCGTCGCAGATCTCGCGGCCAAAGGTGATCCACTGGTGGTTGACCGACTCCCAATACTCGTGCGGCAAAATCTTGAGCAGATCCTGCTCGGTCTTGAGCGGCTCTTTGGCGTGCGTCTTGGGGCTCAGCATCAGGCGGTGCGCGATGCGGTTGACGTGCGTATCGACCGCGATGCCCTCGACAATGCCAAACCCCACGTTGAGCACGATGTTCGCCGTTTTGCGGCCAACACCCGGCAGCTTGACGAGCTCCTTCATGTCGGCCGGCACCTCGCCACCGTAATCGGCGACGATCATCTGCGCGGCCTCCACGGCATGTTTGGCCTTACTCTTATAAAAGCCGAGTGACTTGATGGTATCGGCCACATCGGCCACGCTCGCCCCCGCCATGGCCTCGGGCGTGGGCCACTGGGTAAACAGTTGGGGCGTCACCTTGTTGACCTGCGCGTCGGTCGTCTGCGCCGAGAGCAGTACCGCGATGAGCAGCCTAAAGGGATTCTCGTGGTCCAAGAAGCACTCGACCGGGCCATAGCGACGGTTAAGGCGCTCGCACACCTCGATGGCGCGCTCGCGTTTGGCGGCATTGGTCTCGCGTGGCATAACGACTCCTCGGCTCAGCAGAAACATAACTTCACGGAAACGATTGTCCCACGTACGGGAGCCTTAAGCCTCCAAAAATGCGCCGGTCTGGCGGCTCCACAGGCTTGCGTATTCGCCGCCCGCCTCGACAAGCTGCGCATGCGTGCCGTCCTCGACAATCTCGCCATCCGCCAGCACCACGATGCGGTCGAGCGCCGCCACGGTGGACAGGCGATGCGCCACCACTATGGAGGTGCGCCCGCGCATCAGGTTCTCGAGCGCCTCCTGCACCAACGCCTCGGACTCACTGTCCAGGGCAGAGGTCGCCTCGTCGAGCACCAGAATCGGCGCGTCGGTGAGGATGGCACGGGCGATGGCCACGCGCTGGCGCTGACCACCCGAAAGCTTAACGCCGCGCTCGCCCACCATGGTGTCAAAGCCGTTGGGTAGGCGGTCGATAAACTCCAGGGCATTGGCCAGGCGCGCAGCCTCGCGAATCTGCTCGTCGGTAGCGTCGGGGCGGCCGTAGGCGATATTCTCGCGAATGGAGCGGTGGAACAGCAGCGCCTCCTGCGGCACGTAGGCAACCTGGCGGCGCAGGCTCTGCTGCGTGCAGCGCGAGACGTCCTGGCCGTCCACGAGCACGCGGCCGCCCTGTACGTCGTCCAAGCGCAGCAACAGCTTAGTGAGCGTCGTCTTGCCCGAGCCCGATTTGCCCACCAGGCCCACGCGCTGGCCCGCCGCCACATGGAGCGTCAGGTCGTCGAACACGCTCTCGCCCACCGCGGCATCACGGTATGCAAAGCTCAGGTGCTCAAAATCAATTGCGCCCTCGCTCACCTTGAGCTCGGGGGCATTCGCGCCGTCTGCCACCAGACGCGGCTCGTCCAGCACGCGCGTCATCTCCGCCGCATCGCCCAGCGCGCGGTTGATGCGCTGCATCATGGAGCTCACGTAGTTCAGACGCATAGTGAGGTTGTACGTATAGGTAAAGATCATGGCGAGCGCGCCGGCCGAAATGCCAAACCACGCGTTGCCGCCCGCCACAAACACGCTCACCACGGCCATGGTAATGACGATAAGGCCCGAGGTCGTAAAGTTGCGCTGCATCATGGCGTGCATCGAAACCGTCTCGGCATCGCGCGCGGCGCGGTCGGCGGCATCGAACAGGTCGCGCTCAAAGTCCTCGCGCCCGCAAGTCTTGACGGCCAGGATGTTCGTAACCGCGTCGGAAAGCACGCCCGACAGCTTGTTCTGAGCGGCGGACGTCGCGGCCGAAAGCGGCATGATGCGCTTGTACATAAGCCAGACAAACGCAATATAGATGACCATAATGCCCACCAGGATCACGGTAAATGCGGGCACCACCGGGGCGAGCGCCGCCACCGTGCAGATGATCGAAGTAATGGTGGGAATGAGCGAATACACCGTCACGTCGACCAAGCCCGTGTAGCCACTCATGAAACGGCTCGTCTGGCTCACAAGCGATCCGCCAAATCGGCTGGTGTGGAATGTCATGGATTGATTGGAAAGCGTGTCAAAGCACAGGCGCGCCAGGTGGTAGTTGCCCGCAATCTCGAGCTTGTAGACGGTGTAGTCCTGCAGCTTGGAGAGGATTTGACCCACTAGGTTAACGAGCACGAGCGCCAGAATGTAGGGGACAAAGACCTCGAATACTTGATCGCCTGCCACGGGGCCGGCCTGAACGCGGTCGACGATGAGGGCCATCACGTAGGTGTTGGCAAACGTGAGCAAAAAGATGTAGCCCGCCGACGAGAACACCGAGAGAAAGACGATCAACGGCTGCGTGCGCGTGACGTCCCAAAAACGCTGCAGCGTGCGGCGCACGGTGGAACGCTTGAGTGGGCTGGTGCTTCTCTGAGACATGGGCTTCCTTTCGCGTCTGATAGGGCGAAAGGCCATTGTTGCACATTAAAGTGCGCTTTAGGCAAGTGCAATGCGAAAAGCGCCCGCGCCCCGCGTTTACGCCGGCGCGCCGCCGTCCGTTGCGGCTAGTCCTCGTCTTCCTGGCCCGCAAGTAACCCTGCGGACTCCAAGCCCAAAATCTCGTCGGCCTCCCGCGCGTCTTCCAGCGCGTCGATATCCTTAAGCTTGCGCTCCATAACATTGGTGCGCGTGGTGATGATGCCCTCGACCGTTTTGCCCGCGGTCTCGATCTGCTGTTGGGCGCGACGCAGTGCTGCTTGGTAACGTGGCAGCTCGGCCTTGACGGCGGAAAGTACGCGCAGCACGTCATCGGTGCGTTTTTGCAACTTAAACGTCTGGTAGCTCATCTGCAGGCTGTTGAGGATGGCGGCCATGGTGCTGGGGCCGGCAACGTTGACGTGATAGTCGCGGCCCAGGGTCTCGATAAGCCCGGGACGGCTGACGACCTCGGCATACAGGCCCTCAAACGGCACGAACAGAATGCCAAAGTTGGTCGTCGCAGGCACGCTCAGGTACTTTTCGCAGATGTCCTTGGCCTCGCGTTTGACCATCGCATCGAGCGTCTTGCGCGCAGCGGCGACGGCCTCCGCGTCGCCCGACTCCTGGGCGTCGAGCAGATGCTCGTACGCATCGCCCGGGAATTTGGAGTCGATCGGCAGCAATACGGGATCGCCCTCGTCTACCGGCAGTTTGACAGCAAACTCAACGCGCTCCGAGGCGCCGGGCTTGGTGGCGACGTTTTCCAAATACTGATCGGGCGTGAGAATGTCCGCCAGGATCGCACCCAGCTGCACCTCGCCCAAAATGCCGCGCGCCTTGACGTTGCCCAGCACGCGCTTAAGGTCGCCCACGCCGGTGGCGATAGACTGCATGTCGCCCAGGCCCTTGTACACGGCCTCGAGCTGGTCGCTCACCTGCTTAAACGATGCCGACAGTCGGTCGTTGAGCGTGCGAGAGAGCTTCTCGTCCACCGTCGCACGCATTTGGTCGAGCTGCACGTTGTTGTCTTTGCGGATGGCGCCCAGCTGAGCATCGACCGTCTCGCGCACCTTGTCCAGGCGATGCTCGATGCCTTCGCGGTTGGCGCCAAGCTGTTGGGCCGTCTCGCGGCGCAGGTCATCCATACGATCGCCAGCCTGCGAGAACTCACGCGCGATGGCCAGGTAGCGTTGCTGCTCCACGGCCGCATCGGTTGTCTGCTGTTGCGCGATGGCATTTGCCGTGCGGCGGGTTTCGGCCAACGCGACGTTGAGGGCATCGAGCGCGCTGTTGGCCTGCTCGAGCGCCGCGAGCGTCTCCGCTTCGTTGCCGCCACGCTCTCGCAACTCGGCACGAAGGCCTTTAAGCTGCAGGGCGCAAACCACAGCAACTCCCACCGCCACTAAGGCGATCACAACAAGCGCAATATCAATAGCAGACATAGACTCCGCCCAACAAACCCAATCGATTATCAATCAAAACCGCGATCAATCTTACCCCGCCACACGCACTGGGCGCTCGGCCCCTTCTTGGGCGCTTCTCTCCTCCGCATATTCCATAATGCGGCGCGCTGTCTTCCTGCTCACCTTCGAGTCATCACCGGCTAAGTATGCGTACACGTTTCCCTTATTCAGATTCAAATCGCGGCAGAGACCGTAGCGCGTTACGCCCGACTTCCCTAGCGCTCCCAATGTTCTTTTTCGCATCAGGGCGTTGATCCTCCTGTCCGCCACTGGCTTTTCCTTCACCGCTCTATACGCGCGCCAGACGTTGGCGTAACGATTGGGGAGCTTATCGTCGGAGCATAGAGATGCCAGGCTACTCGCTTGGCCATACAGAGACAAAACACCTCGATAGCCCTCTTCCATCCACGAGCCCTCGGATAAACCCAGAACGTATTCGGCCTTACCCTGCGCCAAAGCGAGCAAAAACAGAGGCTCCGCCACACGCGGCTCAACCGTTGTTGCCTGCTTTACAAGCTTCCTAAAACTCAGCGACTGCTGTCCGGACAGCTCTCGGCAATAGCCTTTCAAAAATCCCTCAAAAGTCAGATTCAACCGAGCACCTCCTTTTTGTATTGCCTGTATCTCCTATTATTATTATTCATCTCCAATAATATTATTCAGTCGCACGACAGGACCCACAGGATGCAAGAATCCTACTCGTGGCGAGAATCCCTACACCCTAGAAGTCCTAATGTGACAAACGCTAACTCTCCCAGCCGGTGCGGATGGTTGTTATGACATCGCCTAGGCGCTGGCCGAGGGCTGACAGATGTTGGAGCACTTCGCTGGGCGAAGCACCGTTGAGGATGCAGGTGAGCGCATACGAGACCAAGAAAATCGCCGCAAGTCCTAACGGAATGAGCACAATCATCGCTAACGTGCGCAGGCGCTGGCCCACGCGACGATGACGCGTGCGGCGCTTGTCGAACGCAAGCTCCTGCGCATATGAATCTTGTTGTACGGAATAGTTCTCTGGCGCCAATCCGCCCGCAGGCGAAACCGCGGGCGTGGCATTTTGCGCAGGGGGCTGGGCTGCTACCCCTTGCATTTGCATCTCCATAAGCCGTTGCTGTTGGCGCAACATGCGTTCGGCTTGTTGCTGCGGAGTCTCAAGAAACAGATCCATGCTGGCCTCCAAAATCGGAGCATTCGACGCTTGCGCCCAGCATCCCGCACCACCAAGGCCACGGCAACGCAATCCGTAGCAATAGCTGCAAAGTTTCTTGCTGACAAAAGCTGTCGAAAACCTCAACAACTCCCCTACCAGCACTTTCTTTGAGCTTTTTTATCGGATGATCTTTTGCCCTTCCGCCAGCCCGCCAACTGACCAAAATCTAACCAAAAGCTTGACGAAAAGTGTGGAGACAGGGACCCCACACAAAAAGTGCCGCCCCAAAGGGGCGGCACACAAACTTATTGTCAGCTTTTCTGTAACGAGCATGCGACGACTCAACGCCGGAGCGCAGGGCGGGGAAACCTTTGCCTCGCGCGACCCTGCGGAGCCGTGAGCGAGAGGGAAAGGTCTCCCCGCCCTGCGCTCCGTGGTCGGTGAGGACAGACTACATGCCCGCGAGACCGCGGGCGGCGGTGGCACACATAAACGCCAGGACCAGGATCACGAGCGAACCGGCAATATCTGCCAACACGCCCGCAACACGGCGCTCAAACAGCCAGCTCTCAAAGTGCGGGGCAACGTTGCGCCAGACACGCCACAACAAGATGCCCATGCCGATGACGCCGGGAATATTGAGCAGCAAAATCTCGGAGCACAAGAGGCCGATCAGGTTGCCGGCGGCAAAGCCCGCATCGCCCTCGCAGTATTTGCGATAGATCATGTACAGCATGTACGCCACAAACGGCTGCAGGCACGCAGAGATAAACGCAACCACCATCGAGGGATCCTGAGAAAAGACATCGGTGAGCTTATCCACGCTCGTGGCATCCTTCGATGCCAAGAACAGACCAATGACCACCACAGGCACCACGCCCAAGATGACCTCGACCATCGTAAACAGTTTGGCGGTCAGGTCTTCGCTCGCCGTATTCAAATGAGGCGCCCACTCAGGATGAGCATGCGCGCCGACCTTCTTGCCCCTATCGGCACGCTCGGCCTTATCGCCCTCAACAACCCGACGCTCAGGATCCTTACGAGTCCCCGCCGCAGCAACCCGAGCCCGAGATTTCTTGCCCATACAAAAACACCCCATCAGGTAGTAGATAAACTAAAAGTCGCTACCCAGTGTACCCCACCCATGAACGGTGCCGTCCCAACCAGCCCCCCATACAAAAACGTGCCGCCCCAATAGGGGCGGCACACAAACTTTTTTATCAGCTTTTCTGTAGCGAGCACGCAACGACCCGAAGCCGGAACGCAGGGCGGGGAAATACCTTTGCCTCGCGCGACCCTGCGGAGCCGTGAGCGAGAGGGAAAGGTATTTCCCCGCCCTGCGTTCCGCAGCAGCCAGCGCCAAGCGCTAGTAGTTCACCACCTGCTCCTCAAAGTACGCCTTCGGGTGGTTACAAACCGGGCACACCTCGGGCGCCTCGGCACCCACATGCAGGTGCCCGCAGTTCAGGCACTTCCACACCTTTACGCCCTCGCGCTCAAACACCTCGCCCGACTCAATGCGCTCGACAAGCTTGTTGTAGCGCTCCTCGTGGGCCTTCTCGACGGCGGCGACACCACGGAACTTTGCGGCAATCTCGGCAAAGCCCTCTTCCTCGGCGGTCTTGGCAAACTCGTCGTACATCGTGGTCCACTCGTAGTTCTCGCCCGCAGCGGCATCACGCAAGTTATCCAGGGTGTCGGGAACGGCGCCGTCGTGCAGATACTTAAACCACAGCTTGGCGTGCTCGGACTCGTTGCCTGCGGTCTCGGCAAAGATATTCGAGATCTGAACGTAGCCATCCTTCTTGGCCTTAGATGCGTAGTAGCGATACTTGGTGTGCGCCTGAGACTCACCGGCAAAAGCGGTCTCAAGGTTCTTCTTGGTCTGAGAGTTCTCAAAATCCATAGGTGTACTTCCCTTCAACACATGCCGCCCGTAGGCTTCGAGCGACCTTGTCTTTAGGATGCCCGCATGTCGAAAATCTAAACCTTGCAATCCTTTTCTTCAGATTCGGGTGGGCTACACGCTTAGCCAGCGCTCGCCCTCCACGCGGCAAAAGCCCTCACGCTCCAAGTCGGCCAAAATGCCTGCGACAAGATTCTGATCGACCGGCTCGCGGCCTGCCGCCGCCTCCATTTCGTTGACACCCACCACGGCCTCGGCGAGTGTGATGCCCGCCGGCCGCCCATCGCGCGCAGCCAGCAGCATGCGCACAATATGGGCGCGCTTTTGACGGCGCGAGCCCTCAAACTTGGACTGACGGCTATAGCTCGCCGAGCGCCTGGACGGATTGGGCAGCGTCTTCTTAAGATACGCGCCATAATCCAGCAGCGCGTAATACCATGCGCGCGGTGTGTCGGCATCATCGAGCGGCACGGCAAAGGGAGCGATCTCATCCGCCGTCGTACCGGGAGCCGCCGGACAGGCGGCCTGAATCAGCGGCACCAGCTCGCGATCGGGAACGGCGGGCACATCGGGAAAGAAATGATGCAGAAAGACCGTGCGCACGTTGGTCTCCAGATACACACCCGGTAGATCGAACGCAAACGATCGGATGCCCTGCGCCGTCGCCGGGCCAATACCGGGCAGGGCAACCAGGTCGCGCGTCTCACGTGGAAACTTCCCGTCCCAGTCCTCTACAACGCGCTGAGCGGCCTTGTGGAGCGCCAGGGCGCGTCGGTTGTAGCCCATCCCCTGCCAAGCGTCCAAAACATCGGAAGGCGCGGCCTGGGCAAGCGCCTGCACGGTTGGAAAGCGATCGAGCCACGCGGGCATACGCATCTCCACACGCTGCACCTGCGTTTGCTGCAGCATAACCTCGGAAAGCCAAATAATGTACGGGTCGCGCGTGCGGCGCCACGGAAGGTCGCGATAACGCAGGACCCCTTCCGAACGAATCATCGAACGAAAGGGGTCCTGAATCATGGCTATGCTCCTTATGCGGCGCTATTCCTCCCGGCAAGCGCACGCACAGGTGGCGTACTCGGGAAACGCATCGCGGTCGGCAAACTTGGGGTCGACGGCCGGGAACTGGCGGTGAGCGACGATATCGCCCAGCGAAACGGAATCGAGGTAGTCGCGCATCAACGCTTGAGCTCCGGCCCACAGAGGATGATAGCAGCACGTGCCCATGCGTGCGCAGTCGCCATCGGGCGCGGTGCAATCGTTCATGACCATGGGGCCCTGAACGGCCTCAACGACCTGGCGGATGGTGACATCGTCGGGGCTGACCTTAAGACGCATGCCGCCATGGACGCCACGCAGGCTCTCCACAATACCGGCCTGAACCAAACCATGCTGGATTGAACGGGCAAACGAATACGGGACATTGACCTCTTCGGCGGCGGTGCGAACAGAAAGCAGACGCTCCGGGTCCTCGGCAAGCATCGCGAGCATGCGAAGGGCGTAATCAGTCTTCCTCGATATGTACATTTTTCCCCTTTCAAGGAATAGGAACAGCTCGAACGAGCTCCGGGGCCGAGCTTACGTCGAGACGCCAATGACCGTATGGACGCCCAAATAGCAAAACGGGTGCCCACTGAATGCCGCGCTTGAAGCCTCTTGCATCAAAAACGGCACACAGTGCAATTCAGTATAACCTAACCCCCTGCTTCGTTGAACAGGTGTTGCGCAACAAACGTCTTGTTTGAACACTTGTCTCATACGGAGCTTGTCCGGGAATTGGAAAGATCTGCTTTTGGGCGAAAGGAGCCGATGGGATCAAGGTCCTATCAAACGCAAAAAGCCACGTCCGAAGACGTGGCTTTAATTGCGTTGGCGGGAAGTACGGGGCTCGAACCCGCGACCTCCGACGTGACAGGCCGGCGCTCTAACCAAACTGAGCTAACTCCCCAGGCAGTCGTTCGCGTTTGTTTCCGCTCGCGTGCGTTGCGGGAATTAGTATACACAGAAGTCTGTCCGGTGCGCAACAACTTTTTTGAAAATAATTTTTTGGCCCTCCGGGAGGGTCTCCGGGGCCGGCTGGCGCGGGTTAAGTTTGCTGCTCTACAGTCCTGCGCAAGACGGAAAGCACATTAAGTGCTTTCCTTTGCGTGCGGAACTCGCGACAAACTTAACCCGCGCCAGCCGGCCCCGGAGACCCTCCCTGCCGTCACATTGTTCAACCAGTTTTGCGGGCGTGCGCCGCTGCGCGGCTAGCCCGCGTGCTCCGCGGCGGGGTTGGTCTGATGGATCTTGTTGAACTTCGGCCTTTGGCTCAAAGAAAAACGGGAGACGCGATCTGCATCCCCCGTTTTTGTTGCGGTTACTCCAAGTCAATAAACTTGGTGCTCAGAATCTTGCCGTCTTTGACGAGCATTCTGGCCATGGTGGGGCCTCGGCTGCCTCTGGGGTAGCTGGCGCTGCCGGGATTGAGGACCAGGCAGCGGCCCACTTGGGCTTCTTTGGTTACGTGGGTGTGACCGTTGATGGCTACGTCTACGGATCCCACGGGCAGGTCTTCGCGGTAGTGGGCTACAGCGAATTTGAGGCCTTCGTAGGTAAAGAGGGCCAGACGGTCAACATCCGGGCCGTAGTCGCGGTAGTAGTCGTTGTTGCCTAGGACCGCTCGCACGGGGGCGATGGTGCATAGATGCTCGTAATCCATCTCTGACGTGAGGTCTCCGGCGTGGATGATTAGATCTGCGCCCTTGAGCTCGTCCAGAAGCGCGGGCGAAAGATAGCCGTGGGTGTCCGAGATGATGTCGATGCGCTTGGCGCCTGCACTGTTCATGAGATCCCTTCTGCAAAACCGATTCGGCGTATATACAAAAAGCCCCACGGCTCCGCAGACAATTGGTCTACAGGGCTGCGGGGCCAGTGTGCTAGAGGCTCAGGGCCTTCTTGAGCGGCACAACGCGGCGGCGCGAAACCGGCACGCGTTCGTCGACGCCCGTAATGCCCAGTTGGATAGCGCCCGAGGGCACCGTCTCGACATCCGTGACGCACGCCAAGTTGACGATATAGCGGCGATGAACGCGAAAGAAGCCAAAGTCGCAAAGCTTGGCCTCGAACTGCGCCAGCGAAGTCGTCGATAGAAAACGATCATCGACGGTATAGATACAGGAGTAATCGTCCTTGGCCATGATGAAGCGAATGTCATCCACGGGAATGAGGACTTTACGGCCGCCCTTTTCCACCGGAATGCGCTCGATGGTGGCTTTGCTGTCCGTGACGGGCTTGGCGCGCTGCATGACCTTCTCGATCGCGCGATCCAGGCGCGCCTCCTCAACCGGCTTCATTAGGTAATCGACGGCATCTACGTCGAACGCCTCGACGGCATGATCGCTATACGCAGTCACAAACACAATCGCCGGCGGATTCTTAAGCTTATGCAGTGCCTCGGCAAGCTGCAGACCAGAAGCACCGGGCATCGAGATATCGAGAAATACGACATCGACGCGGCTTTCCATCAACATCTCAATGGCGGAGCGGACGCTCGACGCCTCAGTGATCGTGCCGATCTTGCCCGTCTGCTCGAGCAAGAAGCGAAGTTCCGAACGGGCCGGGGCCTCATCATCCACAATCATCGCACGCAGCATAGGGATTAAACCTTTCGTCAACAAACTACGCCGGGCATCCGCCGCTTGGCGTTGAGCCCATAGCCTTTTATTTTACTCTTGAATGTCAAAGATGCTCTCCGACAAATCAAGGTGCAGGAGCACTTTGGTGCCCTTGCCCGGCGCCGATTCGACGCGCGTATAAGAGTGCGGTCCATAAAAGCGATGGATGCGCTCAGAAATATTGTGCATGGCCACACCGGCGCCGCCGCCTTGCGGGGAACTGGCATCGGGGCGGGCGGAGCGCTCATCAAACAGCCTGGCGGCGGTGCCCTCGTCCATGCCCACGCCGTTGTCGGCTACGGCAATCAGGATTGCGTCGTCGCCGTCTTGATGGACGGTCACGTCGATCCGCAGGGCATCGTCATCGCCCATGCCATGCCGCACGGCGTTCTCGACGATGGGCTGGATTACAAAGGCCGGGACCAACGTGTCCTCGACATCCTCGGAGACATCGAAGGTCGCCAGTACGCGGTCCTCGCCAAAGCGCGCCTTCTCAAACGTCAGGTAGCGCTTGGTCTGGGCAACCTCGCGCGAGACCGGGATAAGCGACCCCGAGTTGTCGAGCGTGGCGCGATAGAACGAGGAGAACTCGCGCAGCAGCTCGCGGGCACGCAGCGGATCGGTGCGTGTAAACGACGCGATGGTGTTGAGCGTGTTAAACAGAAAGTGCGGATTGATCTGCGCTTGCAGAGCACGAACCTCGGCACGGGCCGTGAGCTCCTTTTGCACCTCGAGCTCGTGGATGGCGAGCTGCGTGGACAGGATCTCGGCAAAACCCGAGGCGAGCGCATACTGGGTGCGGTCTACGGCGCGCGGGGTCTTGTAGTAGAACTTGAGCGTGCCGACGGTGCGATCGCCCACCTTGATGGGCGCGATGATACCGGCGGGAACATGGTTGTGCGAACCGTCCGAACCCACCACGTCCACCACGCGGTTGAACGACTGCACGATGCCGTGCTCAATAACGTAGCGCGTGGCAAGCGTGTGGATGGGCGAATCGGGCAGCAGCTTTTCCTCGAACTCGCCCGCGCAGGCCAGCACGTTGCCCTCATCGGTGATGGCAACGGTCATGGCACGTGTCTCGGGCAGGATACGCCGGCACACCAAAAGCGCCGATTCCTGCGTCAGACCGCCCTTAATGTCCTCGAGCATGGCCGAGGCAACCGAGAGCGTCTCCTCGGTGTACTGGGAGCGTACCGAATCGGGATTGAGCGTCAAAAAGATAAAGATGCACAGGAAGATGCACAGCAGCGCGCAGGCAATCACCGTGGCAATCGGCTCAATGCCAGTCGCCAGGGCAAAGATAAAGTACGCCAACACGCAAACGGCGCAGACAACGGCGATGATGCGAAAGATTGAAATTGAATTATCGCGCTGGGCGCGGCGGTCGATCATTCAGCCCCCTCCAGGATGCTAATCAGTTGTGCGTCGCGCCAAAGTTCGTCCATGATCTTGGGCCAGAAACTCTGAAAACGCAGGTAGCTTGCGGCGTTTTGGCGGGCATAGGTCTTGGCCTCGTCAATACCATGACGCCAGATGCGCAGATACCCCTCGTGCTCGCGGGTAAACATGCTGCGAACCATGGCGGTCTTGCGCACGCGGTCGTCGAGCTCGCGCGAGATCCACGGACCCGGATAGGGCATGAGCGATGCGGCCGTAACCGGAATGAGCTCCTTTTGGTGCGCAGCGAACGTCAGCTTGGCCCGCTCGTAGTACCAACGGTACACGTCCTGCATAAAGCGCGGCGAGCGCTTCTCGGACTCGGGCGGCAGGTGGCGCACGGCCCACTCGTTATCGAACCACACGTCATAGCCGAACATGCGCATGTTAAACAGGTAGTCCAGATCCTCGCCGCGGGTGATAAACGGGTCGAAGGCCACACGCGTAAAGGCGCGGGCGTGCAGGGCCATCAGGCCGCCGCATACGTAATTGGAGCGCGAGATGCGGGTGCCCGAGAGCGCCTTTTTCATCCAGCGATTGAACTCGATACGCTTGGTCCACCAGCGATGGCAAATGCCCACTTTGTCCGTGGGAGCCAGCGGCGACCCGTCGCGATCGTAAAAGTATCCGCTCTTGACTAAAATCGGCAGGCCCTGACGCGTCTGCTGGCCCAGCGCATAGGTCGCACGCTTCATAAAGTCGGCATCGATGACGGTCTCGTCGTCATCCAAAAACACAACCGCGTCGTGCCCCAGCACCGCCGCGCAGGCAAGACCCATGTTGCGGATGGCGCCGTAGCCGCGCAGGCTCACGCACTCGCCCGAGCCTTTGGGCGCAATCTGTGCCACGCGGTCGGCAACACGCGAAGCCTGAGTATTAGTAACGACGGTGACCTTAAGTGTGGGATGCGCATTAACGATTTCGTGCACGCGATGGGATACGTCGGGTGTGGCAGAAACCGGACAGACCACCAAGAGAATGATGCGCGGAATGTCGCGCACCTGTTCGAGTGAAGTCAGGCAGCGATCGAGTTCCGGGTTGGCGGCATTGAGCGACGTCGAGTGATCGTAGGTGCCGGGAGCGTTTGCTTGGGTATCATCGCCCGCCCAATATGTTGGGATCACAACCGTGGCGTTCATACCTTTACCCTCCTTGCAACACAAAAACGGGGCGCCGCCAAACACAGGCGACGCCCCGCGACCTAGCTGATTCCATCATACCCACTTGGGCTAAACATTGCTCGGAAGTCAGAATGATTTATGCGGCTACTTCCAAAAGAGTACTGTAGATAGGCACAATTGCTGTACTGAGCCCTGTTGCCTTACGCCGCCGCCTGAGTCATGCGGGACAGGCGGACCAGCAGCATAAAGCCAACAACCAGCAGCACGCCAATGGAAAGGACGCCCAGCGACGGGTTGCCGGTCAGCGAGGTGACGACCGACACTAGAAAGGTGCCCATGACGCTTGCATAACGACCAAAGATGTCAAAGAAGCCGTAGTACTCGTTGGATTTTTCTTTAGGGATAATGCGGCCAAAGTAGCTACGGCTGAGCGCTTGCACGCCGCCCTGGAACAGGCCGACCATAATGGCAAGCACCCAGAACTCAAAGGCGGTCTTTAGGAAGAACGCGGCGAACAGCACAATGCCCATGTAGGCGGCGACCGCCACCAGAATCATGTTGAGCGTGCCCACGCGGCCGGCGAGCTTACCGTAGATGATGGCGGACGGGAAGGCCACAAACTGCGTAACGAGCAGAGCCAGCACCAGTTGGGTCGAGTCGATGCCCAGAGCCGATCCGTAGCTGGTTGCCATGGAAATAACCGTGTGCACACCGTCGATGTAGAAGAAGAACGCGATCATGTAGACCAGTACGGTCTTGTTGTGGGCAATCTCGCGCATGGTGTGTCCGACCTCGGAGAACACACCGCCCACGATGTGGCCGATGGTGTCCTCGGGACCGCGCTCGCGACCGTACTTTTGCTTATAGGTGCGAATGAGCGGCAGGGTAAAGATGAGCCACCAGGCACCAGTGATGATAAACGACAGACGCGTTGCCAGCATGGTGGGGACGCCAAGAGCGGGGCCACCCATGATAAGCGCCAAGCAGATGATGAACGGCACGGTGGAACCGATGTAGCCCCAGGCATAACCCGAGCTGGACACGGCGTCCATGCGCTCGTCGGTGGTAATGTCAGGCAGCATAGCGTCGTAGAACGTCATAGAAGAGTTAAGGCCGATGGTGCACAGCACGTACACGGTCAAAAATGCCATGGCGGACATTGGGATAGCCTGCGCCAGGCAAAGAACCAGGCCCGTGAGGAAGAAGCCCAAGAAGAACTTAATCTTGTTGCCGGCGTAATCGGCAAGCGCGCCCAGAATGGGCATGAGCATGGCAATGACCAGCGAGGCAATCGTCTGAGCGTTGCCCCAAGCGACCACCAGGTCTGCCGAGGAAGCACCGGTATTGATGGCGTTAAAGTAGATGGGCACCACCGAGGTATTGAGCAGTACGAGGGCCGAGTTTCCCACATCGTACATGACCCAGTTACGCTCGAGCTTGGTGTATTTCATGGACAGGGACCCTTCGTATTCGCCCGATATGCAGTTAGTTCATCGTACCCCAATTGTCCAGAAGCGCCGGTAAGGATTCGGCAAAGGGGCACGCACGAGCCCTACTCCTCGCGGTCGAACTCCTCGTCGGCGCCGAGCACGCGACCGCTGTAATTGACATGGTTGGTCACGGCTTCCATATCGCCGGTCTCGATAAAGCGGGCAACCGTGCACTCGTAATCGAGCAGCGCGCGGTCAAAGACCTCGGGGAAGCTCTCGGTCGAGACTTCATCGGTAAAGGGGTTCTTCCATGCCAAGTGACCCAGGTTGCCGGTGCGCTCGGGCAGCTCCGTCGTCACGCGGTGCGCAAGGCCGTCGAGCAGCGAATAGTCGTGCACCAAGCCCTCAACCAGCGAGATCGCGCGCGTCTTTACGGAGCCGGCCGGCTCAATCGCACGGTAAAGTCGCTGCATATTGGCAACGGCAGCACCGTACTCCCCCGCCGGAATGTCAATACCGTACACGCGTCCGGCAACATAGCTCATCAGCACGCCGGCCACGCGATTGATGCGATCGGTGGTGACGATCTCGCCCGCCGGCGGGTAATCGTCAACCGTAGCGCCATCGCGTTTAAGCTGCAGCATCAGTACATCCAGGTCGCTCTCGATCACGGCATGGACCTGACTGCTCGAATCCTCAAGCTCTGAATCGGACTCCACGATGCCAAACTGTTGCTCATAGACAAAGGGGTGAGCGTTGCGGTCGAGCACGTAATGAGACAGCAGGCCCAGCGCAAAGGCACGACCCAAGCTGGCGTCGCGCGGCAGCAGATGCGACACGCCATCGCGCAGGCACGCGAACTGGCGAGACATGCGCGACCGATGCATGACCTGCGCCAGCAGCGTGCAGTCGGAAACACGCGGTGTCAGAATGTGAAAGAAAAACGGGTCGGGGCCTTGGTTGCCCAAGATAAAGGCAATGCGCTCTTCATCGGACGTGATGACGCCCTGCGGAAGACGGTCGATGCTTTCCTCGCCAAACAGATGATGGGTGATAAGCGCGGGCATAATGATCCTTTCGATTTCATTCGATGCCACCCATTATGCCCACTGCGCGCCCATGCCAAACCCGCGGTGGTAAACGACGGCACGCAAGCCTCTTACGCAAGCCCCAGGTGCGACTTGACCTCGGCGGCACGACGACGGGACACCGGCACCGTCGAGCTCACGCGGTCGAGCCTGAGCTCCATCAAGCCCGTGGAGCCAATCTCAACATTGTGCACGTCTTCCAAATTGACCAGATAGCTGCGATGAACGCGAATAAAGCCCTCGGAGCCCAAGCGACGTTCGAGCGAAGAGATCGACTCATTGATCAGATATGTTCCCTCGGCGCAGACGGCGTTGCAAAAATCGGCACGCGCCTCAAAGTAGCAGACATCCGCCACGGGGATAAACACCTTTTTGCCCCCGCGATCCACCGTCAGGCGCAAGGGCTGGCGCGGAGCATGGACGACACGACGAACGCCCAGGGCGGCCTCGATCTTATCGAGCGCCTTTGACAGGCGGGCATCCTCGACCGGCTTGACGACGTAATCAATGGCATCGAGGTTATAGGCATCGGCCGCATACTCGGCAAATGCCGTCACAAACACCACGACCGGCGGCGTTTTTAGGTTCTGCAGCGTCTCGGCAAGCTCGATTCCCGAGCGGCCGGGCATCGTGATATCCAAAAACAGCACGTCGGGCTTGTTCGACAGAATCGACTCCACGGCCTCGGTGACATTGCCCGCCTCGGCAATCTGTCCCACACGTGCATCCTTTTCCAGCAGATAACGTAGCTCGGCCCTAATAGGAGGCTCGTCATCAACCACCAAGATGTTCCATCCCTCGGACATATGCGCTTCCCCTCTTTTTTCTCTCAATCCAACCGCGCGCTACACCTTCATCGGCGCCGGCTCATGCGGCTCGCCGTTCAGCTCGACGATGACCTGCGTTCCCACGCCCTCCTGGGACTTCACGCGCATGCCAGAATCTTCCCCGTAAAAGAAATGGATGCGCTGAAGCACGTTGAAGAGCGCCAGGCCGCAGCCTCGCTTGATGGAGCCGTCGGCGGTAATGCTCTCGGGCTCCTCTCGGCGATGCTGCTCAAACAGGTGCGCGCAGACTTCTTCGCTCATACCGATGCCGTCATCTTCGACGATGATCTCCAGACCGTCATCGGTCTCAAAAGCCCTAACACGAATAGAAAGCGGCTCGGTCTCGCGCTGCGCATGCTTGATGCAGTTTTCGAGCAGCGGCTGCAAGATAAACGGCGGCACCATGCTGTCGCGCACCTCAAAGTCGATGTCGACCGAGACGCGCAGACGGCCGTCGCCATACCGGGCCTGCATAAGATTGATATAACGAGTGCCCTGTTCCACCTCGTGCTCGAGCGTGGTGAGCGTATCGGAGTCAGAAAGCGTCTGACGATAGTAGTTGGAGAAGTCGATCAGCAGCGATCGCGCCTTGTCGGGCTCGGTTCGAACGAGCGACACGATGGTGCTGATGGTATTGAATAGAAAATGCGGGTCGACCTGCGACTGCAGGGCGCGAAGCTCCACGCGGGCCGTGAGCTCGTCCTGGCGCTCGAGCTCAAAGCTGGCGAGCTGCGTGGAAATGAGATCGGCAAAGCCCGAGGCCAACGCCGTCTGGCGCATATCGATGCTGCTCAGGCGTGGGTAATACAGCTCGAGCGTGCCCACGCAATGCCCGCGCACGGTCAGCGGCGCGACAATGCCGGCGCGCAGACGGGGAAAATAGCCGCCCGTCTCATTGGAGGCGTCACGCGAAAATACACTCTGTTCGCCAGACTCGATCACGTTGAGCGTGGTCTTGAGCACGACCGGGGTGCCGGCAGGGCACTTTGCCGAGTCCTCGCCCCAGCTTGCCAACACCTGTTTGCCATCGGTAAAGCAGATGGCAGAGGCGATGGTCTCGGACAGGATAATTTTAGAGGCGCCCAGGGCCGCTTCGGGCGTAAGGCCACGCGACGTGTAGGCGAATATTTTTGATGCGATGGCGAGCGTACGGTCGGTTGCGCTCGATGTGAGGTCGTCGGGGACCACAAAGACGTACGAGAAAAAGAAGCACAGCATGACCAGGCCGGCAATAACGACAACGCCCGGAACGGGATTGGGATTATCGGTTAAATCCCAGATAAGCAGCAGGATAAGCGCCGGAACGACAATACCGAGCAGGATGGCCTGAACCACATGCTGGGCCGTACGAAAGACCTTGGTAGAGTTGTAGCTCTTGCCCAGAATCAGCCTGTTTAAATCCACCGTCATCCCCTCTTGTCCGTAGCACCCATAGCAATAAAGAGGGCCGCAAGCGACCCTCTCCATTGCATTATGCAATCAAAAACTGTGTTTTACATCAAGCCATCGACAAACGGTATCTTAGGCGCTGTATTTGTTAGCCTCACCAAAAGTGCCAGCCTCGACGATCCAGCCGTCCTTCATGATGACGTCCATGTTGTCGGTGTTGAGCACGTGAATGTCAGCGGCGACGTCACCGTTGACGACCAGCAGGTCGGCGCACTTGCCGGCCTCGATGGAACCGGTCTCGTCCTCGATGTGGCACATCTTGGCACCGTTGAGGGTAGCGCAGGTGATGGTCTCGACCGGGGTGAAACCGATCTTGTCGACGAACTCGTACATCTCCTCGATGGAGCAGGTGCCGTACGGGGTGACGAAGGAGAAGGAGTCGGAGCCGATCGTCATGACGACGCCGCGCTTCTTGGCCTCGCGCAGGCAGTCGTAGTTGCGCTGCAGCTCCTTCTCGACCAGGGTGCCCTCGTACTTGTCGTGCAGCTCGGGGACGTAGACGGGCGGATAGGTGGCGTACCAGGTGGGCAGGAAGGCGATCGTCGGGGTGAAGAAGGTGCCCTGCTCGGCCATGAGGTCCATGGTGCGCTCATCGATATCGAAGCCGTGAATCAGCTGCTCGCAGCCAAAGCGAACGGAATCGTAGGCAGCGGCGTGGTTGTTGTAGCAGTGGCTCCACACGGGGATGCCGACCATCTTTGCCTCTTCGACCACGGCCTGGATCTCCTCGGAGCAGTAGTGCTGGTCGCGACCGGAGTCCCAGCGCCAGATGCCGCCACCGGTAGCCCAGATCTTGATGGCATCGGGGTTCTCGCGCAGGCGACGACGGACGGCCTTGCGCAGATCCCAAGGACCGTCGACCTGGTCGCCCCAGGGGTGCGATTCCTTGTTGAGCTGCTGGCTGCAGTGGTGGGAGTCGCCGTGGCCGGCAACGCGGCAGAAGCCGAGGCCGGTGGCCAGAACGCGCGGGCCCTTGAAGACGCCCTTGTCGATGCAGTCGCGGATCTGGATACCAAAGCGGCCGATCTCGCAGACGGTGGTGAGACCGTGGGTGAGGCAGTCGTAGGCCTGCTTGACGGCGACGGCCTGCTTCTCGAGGAGCGGCTGCATGACCCAGTCGGTGTCATCGTCGGTCAGGTTGCCCGAGAAGTGCAGGTGGGTGTCGATCAGGCCGGGAAGGACGGTCTTGCCGGCCGCGTCGATAACCTCAACGCCCTCGGGAAGGTCCTGCATGACACCGGCATACTCGATCTTGCCATTGTCGTCGACGAGAACGAGGGAGTTCTCGACCGGCTCGGCACCGGTACCGTCGATGAGCTTGCCGCCAACGATTGCATACTTAGTGGACATGGTTCCTCCTTATGGATCCATATAGTGGGCGAGGCCGCGTTGGGTTAAGGCCTCACAAAACTACCCAAGTGGTGCCGGGTTCGGTGCGCGGAAGAGAGGGTTCCGCGCACCCGATCCGCCCCGGCTAGGCGTTATTTTTTGCGGGAATTGGTGAAGGCCATGAGGGCCAGGCCAATAGCCAGCCAGCCGATCACGATGCTCCACTCCACCATGTTGAGGGAGGCGGGAGAGAACGGGATCACGAGCAGGCCAATGATGGTGCCGCAGGCAACGATAGCGAGGCTGATGCCAAACTTGCCGCCGGGCACCTCGTAGGGACGAGGCAGGTCGGGCTCGGTGAAGCGCATGCGCAGGCAAGCGAGAGCGACCATGCCGCAGGAGAAGATGAAGGCGAGAGCCGACACGTTGGTCAGAGGGATGAGCATGTTCTTGCCCAGGAACGGACCGACGACGGTGATGACGCCCAGAACGACGCAGGCGAGCTTGGGAGCGCCGGACTTGGGATCGACCTCGGCGAACTTCTCGGGCAGCTGGCCCTTGCGGCCCATGGCGAGCATGATGCGGCTCGTGGCGCCGTAGAAGGAGTTCATCGGGCCCATGGGTCCAAGCGTGGCAATGACGAGCATGGCCAGGTACAGGAGCATGTTGATGCCCTTGAGGCAGGCAAGCGCGGGAACCGGGCTCTTAACGAACTCATGCCAGTCGAGGATGGTGCCGAACGAGTAGATGCAGACCATGTAGAAGCCGCCTGCGGCCAGCAGGGCCAGGGAGATGATCTTGCCGAACTTGTTCCAGTTGAGGCCCTCGGCTGCTTCCTCAGCCTGCTGAGGAATGGTGTCGAAGCCGGCATAGAAGAACGGGGTCAGAACCAGGACCGAAACGATGCCTGCGAACAGGCTGGTGCCCTCGGTAGCAGGCTTGCCGCCGCCAGCACCGGTGACCTGGGAGAACACGGGCATGGCGTTGTCCGGCGAGCCGGTGAACAGCGAGACGCCCATGGCGAGCAGCATGCCGCAGAGCAGGGCCTTGGTCAGGAAGGCCTGCAGCTTGGCGGCTGAGCTGGCACCGCGGAAGTTGAGGAAGATGACGTAGACTGCAAAGCCGAGCGCGATCAGCGTCGGGAACAGGTAAACGTCGGCGCCCAGGATGGTATAGAGCTTGACGGCACGCAGCCACTCAAGACCGGGCAGGCTGCCGAACATCTCGGACACGAGGGTCGAGATAGCGATTGCCTCCCACGGGCACAGGATGCCGTTGCCCAGGGCCAGGAGCCAACCGGTGATATAGCTCAGCGTACGGCCAAAGCTACGATCGACATACTCGACAATGCCGCCCGAGATGGGGATAGCAGCCGTGAGCTCACCGAAAACAGCTCCGACGGGCACGAGAAAGATTGCACCCAAGAGGAATGCGATCATAGCGGGAACGGGACCGCCGCCCACGACCATCCAGTCGCCGACCTGCAGAACCCAGCCAGTTCCGATGATGGCACCGAAACCGATGGTGAAGAAGTTCCAGAGCGAAAGCGTTTTCTTCATGCCACCGTTACCTTCGACTGCAACTTCTGCGTTCTTGTCCGCCATTGTTCCCCTCCTTTCCTTATTGACGCCTCTTTGGCGTCACCCCTTGCGTGGCCTGTTTTGCCGCGCGCTTTTATTTCGTGGCTTTAAGATACGGCCTTGGCACAGCAGCGCCGCTTGCGGCTCGACCGAAGGCAGAACTGCAAAACGAGCGGCGCCGTTTTTGGGACGAACGGAGGAAGACGTCATTCGTCTTGGACGCTTTCATCTTGGCTGCTTTTGAATACCTGTTGCCGTGACGCTTGGCGCGCGGCGCGGCAACGTTCATACCATTTGTCAGGCTTTTGGCGCACATGCCCATGTGTCGTGCATCTTTTTATGTAGGATAGACAAGTTACACATGAGGCAAGGTGATTCGAATGGCATATGGATACAATGACGGCGACCAACGGCCACAAAGCGTGCGCCTTGCCGGCCGCACCACGCCAACGCCCAGAAGCACCTCCGACAACGGCAACCCGCAGCGCCCCCAAGAGCAACTCGGGGCTTCTTCGCGGCAACAAAGCCGTACCGTGCAGCAGTCAGACCGCGTGAGCACGAGCGCACGCCAACGCCAGATCGACACATCGCAGCCGCGCCGCTACGATTGCCGTACGACCGACCACTACGTTAAGCGCTCCTTTTCGCCACCTCAACGCAATCGCGGCAATTCCGCCCCTCGCCCCGCGTCGCACACCACAAGCCACGCACTTCCGGCCCGCCGCCTACGCCTTGCGCTTTGCTCCATTGCCGCCTGCCTCGTCTTTGTGTTTTTGGGATCCTGTATCTTGCACGGATCAGCCGGTCTTGAGCCCACTGCCGAGGACAAGCTGCTTAAAGCTCCCGTCGCGCCCGGTTACTCCTTTGCGTTCTCGACCCCACGCTCGCAATGGCAGGCCGGCACCATGCCCCACATCTACCAAATTGACCCCGCATGGTCGGAGCTGCCCTATGCCGGTGGCACTATTCGCGAAAACGCTTGCGGCCCCACTTGCCTCACCATGGTCTATATCTTTAAGACCGGCCACACCGATAAGACGCCGGTCGATATATGCACACTGGCCGAAGCCGGCAACTACGCCCCCACTGGTGCCACCGAGTGGTCGTTTATGACAGGCGGTGCGTGGCAGCTGGGACTCAACGGAACACAGCTCTATAACGATCGTGAATCGATTACCCAAGCACTTCGCGCGGGTGCGCCCGTTATCGCCGCAGTGCGCCCCGGTACGTTTACCAACGTAGGCCACTACATCGTGCTCTACGGCATCGACGATGCCAACCAGATTGGCGTCTACGACCCCAACTCGGCCAGCCGCAGCGCCCGCCGCTGGGGCGTCGTAGAGGTCCTCAACGAAGTCGAAGCCATGTGGGCCTACTACTAGTCATTGGGGACACTCATTGGGGACAGACTTAAATGAGTAGTCCCAGATTGCCAGGAACCGCCGGTACGGAAAGCGCATCCCACTTTGGAACTCAATGGTGAGATGCGCTTTCCGCTAGCGGTCCGTTTGGGAAACAACATCCCGCTTTTCGGCCAAATTCCGGGATGCATTTTCCCGTTGAGGACCTCAAGGGAAACTAGATCCCGTTTTGGACGTTCATCCTGGGATGCACTTTCCGCAGTTGATCGACAGTGGCCTTTAAGGACTGTCCCAAGCTGCCGGCAGGAAAGGAACGTCCCCAAGTGCCGGGTTTCCGCAGTCATTGGGGACAAACTTAAATGAATAGTCGTTGAGGACGTTCTTGTTTGACTAGTCGTTTAAGAACGTCCCCAATGACTAGGTGAATAGCAAAAGCCCCGCAGTCGGAGCGGACTGCGGGGCTCATGAAGAGAGGCTAGTCTGTGGGCGCTTTGCCTGGCGCCCACGAGAGATGCAACAGGGTAGAGACTACTCGTGGATGCGGGTACCGGAGAGACCGGCCATGGTCTCGGCGGCCTTGTCCAGGGCGCCGATGATGCAGGTGCGGCCCTTGCGGGAACGGGCAAACTTGATGGCAGCGCGGACCTTGGGCTCCATGGAACCCTTGCCGAACTGGCCCTCGTCGGCCAGGCGCTCGGCCTCGTCGGCGGTGAGGTCCTCGAGCTCCTCCTGGTTGGGCTTGCCAAAGTTGATGGCGACATGCTCAACGGCGGTCAGCAGGAACAGAACGTCGGCGTCGCAGTCCTCGGCCAGCAGCTCGCCGCCCAGGTCCTTGTCGATGACGGCGGGAACGCCCTTGTAGCAGCCCTTGTTCTCGTAGTCGCGGACGACGGGGATGCCGCCGCCACCGCAGGCGATGACGATGAACTCGTTGTCGAGCAGGTTGAGGATGGAGTCAGCCTCGACGATCTTCTTGGGATCGGGGGAAGCGACGACGCGACGCCAGCCGCGGCCGGAATCCTCGACGAAGACCTTGGAGGGATCCTCGGCCATGAACTCCTTGGCCTGCTCCTCGGTGTAGAAGGGGCCGATCGGCTTGGTCGGATTCTTGAACGCGGGATCGTCGGGATCGCACTCGATCTGGGTGACGACGGTGGCGGCGTGCCAACGCTTATAGCGCTTGTGCATCTCGCGGCCGATGCCCTGCTGCAGGTGATAACCAATGTAGCCCTGGGACATGGCGCCGCACTCGGGCAGCGGCATCTCGGGGGTACCGATGGCATCGTGGGCAGCGGCGAAGGCGTTCTGGATCATGCCGACCTGCGGGCCGTTGCCGTGGGTGATGATGATCTCATTGCCCTGCTCGATAAGACCAAGGAGAGCGTGGGCGGTGTTGCTCACGGCCTCGATCTGCTCGACGGGGTTGTTGCCGAGGGCGTTGCCGCCGAGGGCGACGACAATACGATCGGGCTTGCCAAGAGGCTTAGACATTGCTGGAATCCTTTCTGTAAAAGGCCTACAACCCATTAATAACCCGCGTCCGTGCGATACGCGAGTTTATTAAGGTTTATATTCTCTTTATCGCTCATTTTATTCATTTTGAAAATACCTAAGCGGCGAACGGTCGATTTTACCCGCTCAGCGTAAAGAAGCCCAGTTCAGGCATATCTACGCCATTTACGTGCAACTTTATTTAAATAGAGCAGGGATTAGACCAGATTATGCAAACTATATCTTTGCTAAACACAAAACGGACAGCGCAATATCTTACTCGCACTATACGCGATTCTATACATTAATTTGACGAGTATGCACCCCTGCAAAAACATGGGGCTTTTCATCCAACATAAGGGATAGCCGATCGCGCTTCACCCCGCGGCAAGCGACTGCGAGTTCGCAGTATGGAACTTTACCGTCGGCTTCTGCATGAACGCTGCCGACGCCCTTTCGCTCCTGCGCGCCCAAGCAGCCGAGAACGCTAACGGCGCCACTGTCAACCTGGCCACCCTCAACAACGGCGCCGCCAGCCTTTTCGCAAAGTACCGTGCTGGTTCGCTGGCTTTGAGGCCTAAGTGAGCTTTGCTATTTGCCAATTTTTGTATGATTTGGGTCAAATCTATTTGTCAATTTTTGTATGATTAGGGGCAAATCTATTTGCCAATTTTTGTTAATGAGGTGTTTTAATGCTACGCCGCAAGGTCACTGATAGGCTTTTGAGCTGGAAGAATAACTCCCATAAGGCCCTGCTTGTTACCGGTGCGCGTCAGATTGGCAAGAGCTATGCGATTCGCGCGTTTGGAAAGAGCAACTACGCTTCGTATTATGAGGTCAATCTGCTACTTGATGCCGAGGCAAGAGACGTACTTGTTGGCGCTAAGAACTCCATTGACTTCATCAACCGTGTGGCCCTTCTTGCGGATGCACCGCTTGTTGAAGGAGACACGCTTATCTTCGTCGATGAGATTCAGGAGTATCCGCAGATCGTTACACTTATGAAGGCGCTGGTCGAGGACGGACGCTTTAGCTATGTCTTCTCGGGGTCTATGCTTGGGACTGAGTTTAAGGGGATCTCTTCTTTCCCGGTGGGGTATGTCGAGCACATTGTTATGCGGCCAATGGATTTTGAAGAGTTTTGTTGGGCAAACAGCATCAGCGAGAATGTGCTTGCAGACATCCGCAGCTGCCTTGTCGAGAGGCGTCCCGTCGAAAATTTTATTCATGAGGCGATGCTCAAAAACTTTAGAGCTTATATCGTTTGCGGCGGCATGCCGGAGGTCGTTCAGAACTATATCGATTCGGGCTATTCGCTCGTGAGAACGCGTGAGCTTCAAATTCAGCTAGTCGATCAGTACAAAAGCGATATCTCTAAATATGCATCGACTCGAGCGTTTAACGTTCGCTCCATTTTCGAGCAAATTCCCGTTCAGCTTGAGGCGGAGTCCCATCGCTTTATCGTCTCGTCTCTAGGCGAGGGAGCTCGTCTTCAAAAATACGAGCAGGATTTCCTATGGCTGGTGAACGCAGGCGTTGGATTGATGGTCCCCCAGGTGACGGAGGCCCGGAGTCCTCTTAAGAGGACAGAGAAGGCAGCCGCCTTCAAACTATACGAGTCCGATACAGGAATGCTCGCATCGCGATATCCCGGTAGCACGGCACGCGCTGTATATCTAGATATGAAAACCCCCAACCTCGGCGGTCTCTATGAAAACGTGGTCGCGCAGGAGCTTGTTGCCCTTGGAACTGATGCATGGTACTACCAGACACGCGAGGTCGGCGAAGTTGACTTTGTGATCGAAGGCACCCGCGGGCACGTTGTTCCAATCGAGGTCAAATCGGGCAAGAAGGTTCGAGCCCATGCGGCCCTCGACCGTCTGATGAGCGTGAGCGAGTACAAAATCCCCGAGGCCGTTGTGCTGAGCCACGAAAACCTTTGCAAAGAGGGCAAGGTCCTTTACGTTCCAATCTATATGACATTCTGTCTCGATGAGTTTATGGAAAAGGACGACCCCAACAACGATTTCTCGTTTGCACCCATATCTCTCTAGGTCATCTGAGTCCGCAAGCCAGCCCCCCACGCCCAAAGTACTGCGCCTTTCGCGCCAAAGGCGCGAAACAGCAAGGGGATAGAAGGCAGCGACAACCAACTCCCCCACTATGCCCAAAGTGCTGCGATGTTTCGCGCAAAGCGCGAAACAGCACTGGGGCAGCAGAAGGCCACAATCAGCTAGCCCTCCATGCCCAAAGTGGCGCGTGGTTTCGCGGCCACGCCGCGAAACAGCGACCGGGACAAGGCACCCCCACAGCCACGTCCTTCATTCAGCCCCACAATCCGAGGACGTAGTCGTAGCGGGATCTGAGGGCTGACCTTCGCGGACATTCCGCACGAAAGAGCCCCCGCCGCACGTAGTGCGCAGCGGGGGTTCTTTCATGTCCGAGGACGTCCGCGAAGGTTAGCCCTCAGATCCTGCGGTGGGAGACCTAGGCCTCGTTGTACACCGTCTTGAGCTTCAGCAGGTGCTGATAGCGGTCCATAGCGGCCTGCTCATTCTCCTTGAAGAGCTCCTCGGCGCGCTCGGGGAAGGAACGCGTCAGCGAAGCGTAACGGGCCTCGTTCATCAGGAACTCCTGATAACCGCCCGCGGGCTCCTTGGAATCGAGCGAGAACTTCTTGCCGGCAGCAGCCTCGGGGTTGAAGCGGAAGAGGTTCCAGTAACCGCACTCGACAGCCTTCTTCATCTCGGCCTGGCAGTTCTGCATGCCACCCTTCTTGATGGAGTGCATCTCGCAGGGGCTGTAGCCGATGATGAGGGACGGGCCGTCGTAGGCCTCGGCCTCGTGGATGGCCTTGAGGGTCTGAGCCGGGTTGGCGCCCATGGCAACCTGTGCCACGTAGACGTAGCCGTAGCTCATGGCAATCTCGGCCAGGGACTTCTTCTTGGTCACCTTACCGGCAGCGGCGAACTGAGCGACCTGGCCCAGGTTCGAGGCCTTGGAGGCCTGACCGCCGGTGTTGGAGTAAACCTCGGTGTCGAAGACGAAGACGTTGACATTGTGGCCGGAAGCCAGGACGTGGTCCAGGCCACCGAAGCCGATGTCGTAGGCCCAGCCGTCGCCGCCGAAGATCCAGAAGGACTTCTTGGTGAGGTAAGCCTTGTCGGCGAGGATCGCCTTGGAGGCGTCGCAGCCGCACTTCTCGAGCTCGGCAACGTAGGCAGCGGCAGCGGTCTTGGAGGCCTCGGCGTCATTGATGGAGTCGATCCAAGCCTGGCCGGCGGCCTTGAGCTCATCGGACGGACCATCGGCAGCGATGATGTCCTGGGTAGCGGCGATTAGCTTGTGCTGAACGGCCTCATAGCCAACGGCCATGCCCAGACCATGCTCGGCGTTGTCCTCGAACAGGGAGTTGTTCCACGCCGGGCCGTGACCGTCCTTGTCCTTGCAGTAAGGAGCGGTGGCAGCGGGGTTACCCCAAATGGAGGAGCAACCGGTGGCGTTGGAAATGAACATGCGGTCGCCGGCGACCTGGGTCACCAGACGTGCATAGGCGGTCTCGGCACAGCCGGCGCAGGAGCCAGAGAACTCCAGGTAGGGCTGCTTAAACTGGCTGCCCTTGACGTTGGCCGCGATGAGCTCCTTCTTCTCGGAGACGTTCTCGACCATGTAGTCCCAAACGGGCTGCTGGTCCATCTCCTGCTCGGTGGGAACCATCTCGAGGGCGCCCTTGGGGCAGACCTTGACGCAGTTGGTGCAGCCCATGCAGTCGAGCGGAGACACGGCCATGGTGAACTTCATGCCCTTGGCCTTGGGGCCCATAGCGTCGAGCGTGCGGGTAGCCTCGGGCGCGGCGGCAGCCTCGTCCTCGGTCATCGCGAACGGACGGATGGTGGCATGCGGGCACACATAGGCGCACTGGTTGCACTGGATGCACTTGGTCTCGTCCCAGTGAGGAACGACCACGGCGACACCGCGCTTCTCGTATGCGGAGGCGCCCAGCTCAAACTGGCCGTCGGCGCAATCGACGAAGGCGGAAACAGGCAGGCTGTCGCCATCCATGCGATCGATGGGCTCGAGCAGGTTCTTGACCTGCTGGGCGATGGCGGACTTGGTCTCCTCGGAGAGCTCGACGGGGGCGGCATCCTCGGCAGTAGCCCAGTCGGCCGGAACCTCGAACTTATGGAAGGCGGTAGCGCCGGCATCGATGGCCTTGTGGTTGGCGTCGACGATGGCCTGGCCCTTCTTCATGTAGGACTTGGTAGCCGCGTCCTTCATGTACTGCAGGGCGTCCTCGGCGGGCAGGACCTTGGCCAGCGCGAAGAAGGCGGACTGGAGCACCGTGTTGGTGCGCTTGCCCATGCCGACCTTGGCGGCCAGGTCGATAGCGTCGATCAGGTAGACGTTGACGTTGTTGTTCGCGATGTAGCGCTTGGCCACAGCGGGCATGTGCTCGGCGAACTCCTCGTCGCTCCACTGGCAGTTGACCAGGAAGGTTCCGCCCGGCTTGACGTCGCGGACCATCTTGAAGCCCTTGACGATGTAGCTGGGGTTGTGGCAGGCGACAAAGTCGGCCTTGGTCACGTAGTACGGCGAACGGATCGGGGAATCACCAAAGCGCAGGTGCGAGACGGTGACGCCGCCGGTCTTCTTGGAGTCATACTGGAAGTAGGCCTGAACGTACTTGTCGGTGTGGTCGCCGATGATCTTGATCGAGTTCTTGTTGGCGCCGACGGTACCGTCGCCACCCAGACCCCAGAACTTGCACTCGATGGTGCCGGGGGCTGCAGTGTTGGGCGCATCCTCGGCCTCGGGCAGGCTCAGGTTGGTCACGTCATCGACGATGCCGATGGTGAACTCGCGCTTGGGCTCGTCCTTCTTGAGCTCCTCGAAGACAGCGAACGCGGACGCGGGAGGCGTGTCCTTGCTGCCCAGGCCGTAACGGCCGCCGACGACCTTGATGCCCGTCTTGCCGGCCTCGTAGAGAGCAGAAACGACGTCCTGGTAGAGCGGCTCGCCGATGGAACCCGGCTCCTTGGTGCGGTCCATGACGGCAATCTTTTTGACGGTCTCGGGGAGAACGTCGACAAAGTGCTTGATGGAGAACGGACGGAACAGGCGAACCTTGACCAGGCCGACCTTCTCGCCGTGAGCGTTGAGGTAGTCGATGACTTCCTCGAGCACGTCGCAGAAGGAGCCCATGCACACGACGACGCGATCAGCATCGGGAGCGCCGTAGTAGTTGAACAGGCCGTAATCGGTGCCGAGCTTCTCGTTGATCTTCTTCATGTAGCCCTCGACGACGGCGGGAAGCTCGTCGTAGACCTTGTTGCAGGCCTCGCGGTTCTGGAAGAAGATGTCGCCGTTCTCGTGGCTGCCGCGGGTATGCGGGTGCTCAGGGTTGAGCGCGTGATCGCGGAAAGCCTGGACGGCGTCCATGTCGCACATCTCGGCAAGATCCTTGTAGTCCCACATGGCGACCTTCTGGATCTCGTGGCTGGTGCGGAAGCCATCGAAGAAGTTAAGGAACGGGGTCTTGCCCTCGATGGCGGCAAGGTGAGCCACCGGCGAGAGGTCCATGACCTCCTGGACGTTGCCCTCGGCGAGCATGGCGAAGCCGGTCTGACGGCAGGCCATGACGTCGGAGTGATCGCCAAAGATGTTCAGGGCGTGCGAAGCGACGCAACGCGCGGAGACGTGGAAAACGCCCGGGAGCTGCTCGCCCGCGATCTTGTACATGTTCGGGATCATCAGGAGCAGACCCTGAGAAGCCGTGTAGGTGGTGGTCAGAGCACCGGCGCCCAGCGAACCGTGAACGGTACCGGCTGCACCTGCCTCGGACTCCATCTCGACGACCTTGACCGGGGTGCCGAAGATGTTCTTGCGACCCTGGGCCGCCCACTGGTCGACATGGTCGGCCATCGGGCTGGACGGCGTAATGGGATAAATTCCCGCTACCTCGGTGTACGCATACGAAACATATGCGGCCGCCTCGTTGCCGTCCATAGACTTAAACTTACGCGCCATATACCCCTCTCCTCTCATATAGGTATACAGGCCCCGGCGATCGCCGGGATGTTGGCGTGATGGGATTTACGCTGTTGCTTCCGATCATCTGACAGGCGGACTCAGCAGCAGGTACATGGCATGGAGAGAAGGCATGCCGAGGCGAGGAGGGCTTCACGCGCTCCACAGGCCCAGCTACCCGTCTTGCACATGACCGAGCGCCGCAAAGGCCGCATGCCGGATGCTCCCGGGCACGCCCCGGCGATGGGAAGCGCCCGCAACGGAAATCCGCATGCGGGTTTATTGTACCCCGCCGTCAAGTGTAATTTCGACAAATATAGGTGGGCGGTAAAGGTTTACCTTAGGTGACCGCCAAGGGCCAAAATGGTCCCTCCATCCCCGGGCGACTGGCTCTGGCGCGCCAAGGAGTGTCCCCATGTGCCGGTAGAAAAGGAACGTCCCTAACTGCCGGCTAGAGGGCGCCAAGGAGGATGGCGTAGGTGGTGGATTCGCCGAGTTTGAGCTCGTCGCCGGGGTTGAGCCGGGCGGAACGGCCGGGCTCTACTTGAATACACACGCTCGTGGCCCCGTTTACCACCACGGTGCCGTTCGTGGATGACAGGTCCTCGACAAACCATGTGCCAGAATCGTCGCACCAGATATGGGCATGGCGGGCCGAGACATCGTCGCCGACATCGGTGATGTCGCCCTCCCCCGTTGCCAGCGCGCCGATCTCGACGCCTTCCTCACTCGGCTGGATCCAGCGCGGGGCGCTCACCACGTAGCCGTTTTGCACGCGCAACAGTCCCAACGGATGCGCCGGCGCGGCCTCGTGCTCGCCCGCGACCGAAGATGTGCTCAGCGAGCGCGGCGTCGACGTGGCGCCGCCACAGGTCGCATGAGCGTAGTCGATGGCATAGGTCACCGACGAGCGGACATCAGCCGAGCAACCCACGGCGACAAACAGCACCAGGATGGCCTCGGCGCGCTCGGCGGGCATGAGCTCAGCCGCCTGCGACAGGCGCTCAAGCGCATTACGATAGAGATTCGTGTCCTGATGGCATTCCTCGAGTGCCCGCACCATGGGCTCGCCAGCGGGGCCGCACACCATATTGGTCACGGCCGCGGCGTCCATGGGATTGCGCCGCCGCAAGGCCAGCTGCGACATAATGCGCGCGGCCGAGGTGCCGTAATCGGCAAAATAACGTTCCTGCAGCGTGCCGACCGGCGCGCGCACGATAAAGCGCGAAACCCAGGAGCGATCGGCGGCACGGCTCTGCGGACTACGGCCGTCGGCGAGCGGGCGGCTCGAGAGCACCAGGCCGCACAGTTCGATATGACTCAGGTGCGCTGCGCGCTTAAAGATGTCAAACATTGCCCCGCACGGGGTGAGCTCGGCTCGAGAAGCCATGGCTTAGCCCTCCTTGGTCGCAGAGATAGTGTCGGATACTTCGGCCGGCCCGCCAAAGGCGCGGGCAGCCGCGGCTCCGCCGGCAAGCGGCGTCGCCATGGGAATTTTCACACGTCGCGCTGACACGACGGGAAGCTCAAAGGCAAACCCCATCGCCAGCAAAAACCACGTGAGCGCATAGGTTGCAATTATGGCGGCCACCAGGCCACCCGCCACGGCATACTGGGAAAACACGGTACATGCGAGTGCGGCCAGAGCCGGGACCCCGCAGGCGGAAAGGGCCAACACGCCCTGCAGGAACCCCGCGCGGCGATTGCGCGCCAAGGCTCCGGTGGCAATGCCCACCATGCCCGGCAGCGCCAACGCCAGCGCGGCGATAATGGCTGGCAGCTTCCCGGACCACATAAGCGGTCCCACGATGAGCGTCACATGGGCGCCCGACGCCAACAGCGCCGCTGATACCACAACCACAGCCCAAAGCACGCCGCATACCGCCGTCGCACCAACCATCGCCGCGCGCCGGGCCGTGTGCCCCGATACCTCCATCGGGCACGGCATGAGCGGCTCGGCGCGAAGCGAGCGGGCGACATTTTGCGCATAGTGGTCGCAAAATGCCGAGAGCGCCGCCTCCACCGCAGCCGGCTCGGGACGATCTTCCTGATGGCAGGACAGGCAGGCCATCACCACATCGAACAGCTGAGCATCGACAAACGCCAGCGCATCGCGCAGATCCTCGGAATTTGGATCGAGCCCCAGCTGCTGAGCCTGTTCGGCCGCGGCAAGTGCCACATCGGGCTCGCGTCGCAGCAGTTGCGTCAAGTCGCAGCCGGGCGCGTGGGCGCCGACGGGATAATCGGGCAGCGTATCCATCTTGAGGCGATAAGGGCTGGCGATATCGCGAGTCTTTTTGCGCGAGCCCGAAGTACCCGACGCACCCGGCGCTACTTCGTACGGCGCGACACCGGCGATGAGCTCGTAGACCGTACTCGCCGCTGCATAGACATCGATCGCCGGCGACATGCGAAGCATGCGCAGGTCGGGAATATCGTCGGTGAGCATCTCGGGCGGGGCGTAGGCCACCGTCGCGCGGCGCAACGTGGCATAGCGCTCGGTAAACGACGCCTTGCCGCCGGCGCCGGCCACCGCAGAAGCGGGCTCGAACGCCAGCGACGAGCCAAAGTCGATCAAGCACAGGTCGAAGGTGCCTTCGGCAAGCTGTCGGTCGAGCGGCAGGCGCGCCGTGCGCACCATAATATTAGCGGGCGAGATATCGCGATGGACGAACCCCTCGCCTACCAAGCTCATGCGGCAGAGCAGATCGAACAGGTCGCGACCCAGGCGCGCCGCCACGAGCGGCGACAGACGCCCGGCATCGTCCACGGCAAGGCGCGAGCGCAGGCGAGCGAGCGTCTCGCCCTCGACCCACTCCATGACAATCGCGGGCACGCCGTCGACCTCGCCCCACCCGTACAAGCGGGGAAAGCCCTTAAGGCCCGAAAGGGCACGATGGCATTCATATTCCTCGCGAAACGCCGCCTTGAACTTGGTGACCAGAGCCTCGTGGGCGACACCGTCATCAAATTCGTCGCGCGTTGGCAAGATGAGCTGCTTGAGCGCCACGGCCTCGCCCTGCGCGTTGACGGCACGCGTCACGCGGCCGATACCGCCGCGGCGCATGGTGGCGTCATCGGCAAACAGCATCGTAAAACGGCGCAGGTAGGCGGGAAGCTCGTCCGTGCCTAGGGCGACGGCCGGCTCAAACCCATCGACGCGCGCCAGGCGCAGGCCCACCATGGGATCGTGGGCAAGCGATTGGCTTGTGGCGGAAACAAGATTGGTCATCATAGAGCGATCGCCGCCACATTGTTATTGAAGTTGTTGAGCGCGACGTTATCGTCGCCGTAATGTCCGACCCATTGACACAGGTTTGTGTAGCAGCCCCAAAGGTTGGCGAATTGTCGATACCACTTTGACTGGGGAGGAAACGTCTGCCGGCCAAACTCGGCACGGATGGCAAACATGTCATTGACCAGGCTGTCGCACGGTCCGGTGTCGCCCGTGGCGTTATAGGTCGACACCACGCTATTGGCGCGGGCGACATAGCCATCGAGCATGTTGTATTTGGTCACGAGCCAACTGTGGATACTCTCCTCCTCGGCAGCTGAGAGGCTACCCGAGCCCGTGTCGCCGCCGGCGCCGCCGTCCATCGAGCCACCACTCGAAGATCCGCCGCCAGAAGCGGAGCCCGAACCGGAACCGCCGTCCGAGCCCGACGAACCGGTGCCAGAACCGGACCCATCCGAGCCGCCGGGTTTACCCGCCTGCTGCGTACCCTGTTCCTTCTGCTGCTCCGCCTTGTTAACGATAGATGCCACGCTGTTGTTGGAAAGCTTCGTAATGACTTTGGTGTTGGTGAGCACGATGGTCTTGCCGTTTGCCAGCGTGATCTCGTTGTCCGATGTTTCGGGACTGTCCGCATCGTCGCCACCGAACACAACGTGCGAGACCACGCTCGCCCACGCATATCCAGTTGTCGTTCCCAAATCGCTTTTGGCCTTGCGCCCAATATGCAGCTCGCGCGCAGCATGCGCCTGCACCATGGACGGCACCGTCATGCCATAAGCCGAAACACTGGCTATGGCCAGCACGAGCGAGCAAGACAGCAGCACACACGCCCGAGGCGCCAGGCCCAGCCGGCGTCGCATGCGCACCGCGGCGCCATGCTTTGTCTGAGTGCCCCCGGGCCGCATGCGTTCTCCTCCAACAAAAACACGCCGCTCAGGAGCGGCGCATTCTTTCATATCCACAGTTGAGTGTATCAGCGAACCCAAAAGGTTGCGCAACGAATGGGCAAATACGAGGTGCGAGCGGACCCATCCACGCGATAAGCGGATGAAAAGCAGGTTTGTTGCACAACAAATAAATGAACGCGCACCCAATTATGAGTGCCCCGTGCGGCAGGCCGACGGGACATGCCGCGAAGCTGACGCCGCTTAGATCGCGCGGCGGGCCTCGATAGCGCGGCCAAGCGTAAGCTCGTCGGCATACTCCAAGTCGCCGCCCACGGGAAGGCCGCTCGCAAGACGCGATACCTCAACGCCCAGCGGCTTGATGGTGCGAGCGAGATAGCTCGCCGTGGTCTCGCCCTCGATATTGGGGTTGGTGGCGATAATGACCTCGTGGATGTCCTCGCGGCCCAGACGCGCCAGCAGCTCGCGGATATGCAGCTGCTCGGGACCGATCTTGTCCATGGGGCTGATCACGCCGCCCAGCACATGGTACAGGCCATGGTAGCTGCCCGTGCGCTCAATCGCCTGGACATCGCGCGGCTCGCCCACCACGCAGATACGGGTGGTGTCGCGCATCGGGTCCTGGCAGATGGAGCACTCGTCGGCCGTGGCGTAGTTAAAGCAGCGGCTGCAAAAGTGAACCTCCTGCTTAACCTCCAGGATGGCCTCGGCCAGGCGACGCGCCTCCTCGGCATCGGCCTCGAGCAGGTAATAGGCGATGCGCTGAGCCGACTTAGGGCCAATGCCCGGCAGGCGGCCCAGCTCATCGAGCAGTTTTTGCAGACTGTGATTCGCACTCATATATATGCGTGTCTTAGAACGGCATGCCCGGGATGTTGAGGCCGCCGGTGATGGCGCCCATCTGCTTGTTGGCGAGCTCGTTAACGCCGCGGACGGCCTCGTTAACGGCAGCCATGATCATGTCCTGCAGCATATCGACGTCCTCGGGATCGAGGGCATCGGGGTCGATGGTAAGGTTGACGAGCTCCATCTCGCCGTTAACGGTCACCTTGACCATACCGCCGCCGGCAGAGGCGTCGACGGTCTGGGACTTGAGGTTCTCCTGCGCGGCGGCAAGCTGCTCCTGCATCTTGCGAGCCTGCTTCATCATCTGCTGCATGTTCATACCGGCCATGATGGCTCCTTTACGTGCGGCCGCACGCCGAGCTGCAAGGGCAGCCGGAGCGCGGCGGGACTTTCAAACTCAAAAATCGTACCACGGCGTGAGGCCAGCGAACGGGGCGGACACGCTACCTCAGTCGATATACATGTCCTCCAATACAAACCGCACGCAAAGATTATGCAAGGTCGAATTATGCAAGGCTGCATAATATCGCACACTCAATCTAGTAGAGCCGAATCCGGCATTTCATGTGTGCCACTAAACAGCTAAATGCCGAACCGCTGCTCGAGGCGGCGCACATGGCGGCAGGGTATAATTTGGTTGCCATAAATAGCAATTTGGAGGTACCCCGTGAATGCCCCCGACGCGCTCCAAAACATCCGCTCAAAACACCCCGCTCTATATTTGGTTATCTATCTCTTTGCCGCCTGGGCATTGCTGGTTATCGTCACCCACGCTATAGCCTTTGGAGCAGAACTGCTGGTAGCCAGCTCGGACCAGCCAACCGTCAAATGGGAAGCGACCGATGAGTGCACCGACGGAACCCGAACCGTTTACTACAACAGCCCGTCCCTCTACCAAGAGCTCAAGGTCAAGATAAAAGATTCCAAGATTGTCGATGCCGAGCTAGGCTCTTTTTTGACAATCGGAGCAACCGTCAGCGCCGAACAAGTCGGGTACTCGGACAGCCGCGCGACGTATCGTGTCGACCTCAGCACCCTAGGCCGACCGTCACGCATCTGCCTGCTCGAATGCGAGACACGCGGCACCACGCTACACATGTCCGAAATTCAAATGCGCCCGGATAAAGAGCCCCTAAAGGGCTAGGGGTCCTAAGCCCAGCAAGCGATTCTCAACAGTAAAACGACAGCCCACCGGTTGTTTCTTTCCAGCGTTTGCAAATCAGCGCATGGTTAGATGAAACAAACTGCATGATATCGCGTAAATCCCGAGCAGGAATATCGCCCTTGTTATGGGCCAGCTTGCATCCGCCGGAGCGGGTAAGCCATATCTTGGTTGCCTCGGCAGTGGGGCGCTTGACCGCAACGTGAACATGGACAGGTTCGCCGTTCTCCCCCGTCCAGAAGAAGATGATGTACGGCCCGAGTCGAAACAGACTAGGCATAGACTCGTCCGCCTTCGTAGGCAAAACGCAGGATGAGCGGGGCATTGTTGCGCACGAAATCATCGAGTTCTTTGAGGTTCGCTTCGCTAAAGCCCTCGTGTGACACCCAATTGAATGCCGGCAAGATACACTCCGCCGTGTCAAAACCCCAATCGCGCGGGCGCTCCACAACAACCTTCACCGTGTTGTCCTCCCGGACTTCGGAATACGAAACTTGCGTATCGTCCTCAAGGCGGACATATTCCCACATCATAAGCTCGCTCCGTTCAAAGGGTTCTCTTCTTGAGCAGTATACCCGCCTGCGCAGCTACTCCACCGGCTTGAAGATGGTGGACTGGCCGAAGACGCTGCGGATGAGGGCTTTGGCCTCGTCCTCGGTCTGCGGGATGCATGGGGCTGCGCCCTGATGGCCGAAGGGGCTGCCCGCACCGGGGTTGGACTCCCAGGGAGCCGCGGGGGCGTCGTCGCTTGTGGGGGCCGCGGATGCCGCCGTGGCGGGCTTGGGCGCGGACGCCGCACCCGGCACGTCGAACGGAGGAAGATCGTCCCCGCTCGCATCGCCGGCAAAGCCGCCGACCATAGCGTCGTCGTAGGGCACCTGCTCGGATTCCCACGGTGCAGACTGCGCAGACGGCTGAGCCTTGGGGGCAGCCGAGCGCTCGAGCGCACGGGGTGCGGGCTCGGTCGGGAGCTTACCCGTGGCAGGAGCGCCGGCGGGGTTGTCGGAGCGTAGCCAGGGGGCTTTGCCCAGGTCAGACGACTTGGGCGCGGGCGAGACGGGCTTGAGCGCGGGGACCGGAGCAGCCGGTTTGGACGCCGCGGGCTTAGGCGCCGACGGGGTCGATGCCGCTACCGGCGCCGCTTGCTGCTGCGGCGCGCTGGCACTCGAGGACACAGGGGCCGCCGAGGACACGGGTTGCGGGTCCGCAGATGCCGCAGCCCGTGCAGATGGAGAATGCTCCTCATGTTGAGGAGCCGGCGTGCCACCCCCATCCAGGACATAGTCGACGGCACGACGACCGAAGACCGCGCAGACCGTCGGCAGGACCACCGACTGCGTATCGGCGCGACCGAGCATCTTAATGGCAAAAGTCGAACCCGCGGGGAACGAGACCGTGAGCTTGGAGCCGTCGTCGGCCGTGGCGCGGGCGTTGAGCAAAAGCCCTGCGTAGGAAGCCTGACGCGCCTTGACACGCTCGACAACCTCGGCCCATTTGCGCTGCAGCTCTCCGGCATCCTCGACCGCGGGCGTCTCGGCAGCACCAGCGGCGGCAACCTGGGCGGCATTGTTGGACTGGGGCTTAGGTGCCGCAGCGGCGGCAGGCGCGGAGGCCGCAACGGGCCGAGGCGTCGGAGCCGGCACAGACTGAGGTGCAGGCGCTGCAGGCTTGGAAGCCGACACGGACGCAGCACGAGACGCCGGCTGGGCCGCCGGAGCGGCAGCACCACGATCCCAAGGCATACCGCCCTGGCGCGCGGACGTAGCAGCAGGGGTAGCAGATGCCGCCGGAGCGGCAGCTCGGGCACCCGAGATAAGCGTCGGCTGCTGGGCGGCAGCGGGTACGGATGCTGCAGGCGCGGCGGCCTGAGCAGCAGCCACGCTCGCCGGCACCGCGGCATTGGCAACCATGGCCTCCAGGCGTGCCACGCGCTCGGCCAATGCCTCAATCGTTATATCAGCCTCGGGACGTGCCAGGCGCGTGCAGGCGATCTCGAGCACCAGGCGCACATCGCTCGCGCCCCTCATCTCCAGTGCGGCATCGTCGAGCACTGTCAGCACACGGGCCAGGCGGTCGGCAGGATGCTCGCCAAAGGCAGCGGCCTCGGCAGCAAGCGCCTCGGCCTGCTCGGAGCCGCCCTCAAACAGCTCGGCACGGGCACCGGCAACGCAGGCAACGTACACGTCACGCACATGCGCCACCAGGTCGCGCGTCAGTTCCAGCAGGTCGTTTCCTTCCTCGACCTGCGCACGAATCAGTCCATAGAGCTCGGCAACATCGCGCTCGGCAATGGCGCGGGCAAACTCGCCCAGGATCTGGTCCGAAACCTCGCCCAAGAGCGAGCGGGCATCGTCCGCATGCACGGAACCATTGCCAAAAACGCTCAGCTGCTCCAGCGTGGAGAGCGCGTCGCGCATGCCGCCCTTGGCATGGCGCGCCACGATGGCCAGCGCCTCGTCGTCGTAATCGAAGCCCTCCTGCTCACAAACGTAGGACAGGCGATGTTCGATATCCTCGTTGCCAATGCGATGGAAGTCGAAGCGCTGGCAGCGCGAGAGGATGGTCTCCAGAATCTTTTGCGGGTCGGTGGTGCACAGCACAAAGATCACGTGCGCCGGCGGCTCCTCGAGCGTCTTGAGCAGCGCGTTAAACGCCGCCGTCGTGAGCATGTGGACCTCGTCGATGATATAGATCTTGTACTTGCCGCGCACCGGGGCAAAGTTGACGGAGTTGATGATCTCCTCGCGCACATTGTCCACGCCCGTGCGGCTTGCGGCATCGAGCTCGTAGACGTCCGGGTGGTTGCCCTCGGCGATGAGCTCGCACTCCTCGCAGGTGCCGTCGGGCATGCAGCCGCTTGCGCCCTCGGCGCGCGCCGCCTCGGCATTGCGGCACAGCAGCGCCTTGGCCAGAATGCGCGCCATGGTGGTCTTGCCCGTGCCGCGCGGTCCGCAGAACAGGTAGGCGTGGGACAGGCGCCCCTCGGTGACGGCGTGCTCGAGCGTCGAGACGATATGCTGCTGGCCCACCACGGAGTCGAAGGTGAGCGGGCGATACTTTCGGTACAACGATTCCATGGGTGCTCCCCCGGGTATACTGAGTCTTGTTGCCGCGGCGGCCATGCGGTCGCACGGCATACTGCATTCCATAATAACCCGTACGGCGAGCCCGCCGCGATAGGAGTCCAAAGAGCATGGCAGACGCAGAGAGCAACCTCATTCCCTCCGAAGCAGCCGACCAGGTCGAGGTCGCGCTCGAGGCGCAGGCCGCGGCCGATGACGGCATTCTGTACCTCAACGAGTATCAGTACGAAAACGACCTCGTCACCGACTTTGCGCGCCTGGTCGCCTCGCCCAGGCGCCGTGGCTCCCTGTACGTCGCCGCCGTGATTGCCGCGCTCATCGGCATCGGCATGCTGGTGGCCGGCGGCAGCTGGATCAAGTTCGGCGTCGTGCTGATCGTGTTCGGCGCCTTTTTGGCCTGGTGGAGCAAGAACCTGCACCACACGCTCGCCCGCGACTTTATCGACGCCGTCGAGGCCGACGAGTCCATGGGTGGCCGCTATCGCCGCGTCGCCGCCAACGAGGACGGCCTGATGGTTTGGGGCAAGAGCGGCAAGTCGCAGTTCTTCCCGTTTGACAAGCTCGACCACGTACTCGACGGCGAGCGCATCTTTGTGGCCATGTTCGCCGACCAGGGCGTGACGATCCCCAAGGACACCTTCGTCCGTGGCGATGCCGAGCAGTTCGGTCCCTTCCTCAAGGCCCGCATCAACAAAAAACTCCGCATCGAGACCAAGAAGAAGAAAATGAAGGCCGAGAAGGCCGCCGCCGAGGCCAAGCAGGGCGACAAGCCCCAGGAGACCAAGGGCAAGCAGCGCAAGCAGAAGAAGAACAAGAAGAAGCACTAAGGCCAAGCCAGACAGGCAGCCTCACGTCCCGTTATCCTCGCCATCCGCCCGAGCGTGCTACACTAGCAGCATCTATGCCACCGCGAACGGCTCGGCTCCGCGCCCGCCACTCGCAAACGAACTTTAAACGCACGAGGGTTGGCCATGCCGCTTTTCTCGCAACATACCGCCCGGTTCTCGCCGGACGTTCCTTTGGAGGGCACCAGCTCTCGCGAGCTGCTCAAGCGGTACCAGCCGCTCGAGACACTTGCGACCGGCGGTTTTGGCTCCATCGAGATTTGCCGCGACACGCACCTGCGCCGCCGCGTCGCCATTAAGCGCATCCCCCTTATCAACGGCGCCGGCATGCCCGCCAGCGACATCATGGATGTCCTGCGCGAGGCGCACACTGCCGCCATGCTTCAACATCCCAATATCGTGCAGGTCATCGACTTTACGCACGACACCGCCTATGCCTACTTGGTCATGGAGTATGTCGACGGTATGTCGTTGGCCGAGTTTTTGCATCGCGTGGACGGCCACTCGCTCACCTTTGACGAGGCCGCGGCCATTGCCGATGCCCTGGGCCAGGCGCTCACCTTCGCCCATAGCAATGGCGTACTCCACCTGGACATTAAGCCCGCCAACGTGCTCATCGACCACTCGGGCAATGTAAAGCTCACCGACTTTGGCATGGCGCGACTGTCGTCCGCCGGTGGCTTTGGCGGCTCGCGCGGCGGCACCATCGGCTACATGCCGCCCGAGCAGCTCGATATCGAGACCGGCACGGTCGACGAACGCGCCGATGTCTTTGCCCTTGCCTGCGTTATCTATGAGGGCTTGTGCGGCAGCGCTCCCTTTATGGCGGCCACGCCCGCCGACTCGCTCGACCGCATCATCGGCGGCGCCACCTATCCCAGCGAGCTGATACCACACTTTCCCCCGGGAGCCGAGGCCGCGCTCATGAGCGCGCTCTCCCCCATGCCGCAGGACCGCCCCAACAGCATCGAGGCATTTTGCGACCAACTCCTTGCCGGTCTGGGCAGCGTGCGCGAGGGCCGTCGCAGTCTGGAGCAAATGGTTGGCGAGCTTTCGGATGACGAGCAGGAGCTCGACGATATCGAGCCGTCGTACTACGAGGACGACGCCATCGAGGTCGACCCCGCGCTCGGCTGGGCGGGCACGCGCTGGAGCCATGCGCGCGACTACACCATGCACGCTATCTCGGCGCTAACGTGCGGCACCTTTAGCTTTTTGCTGATGCAAACGGCCGGGGTCGCGGCGCTTCCCGGCCTGGTCATTGCGGCCATCGCGATCGGAGCGGCGGCTGGCCTGGCCCCCCAGATTGGCTCGGCCATCTCGGCTGTGGGCTTTTTGGTGCTCATGGCCAACGCCACCATGCAGGCGCAGGGCATCCTGTCGATGTTGCCCGTCGCGGTGATCTTTGCCGCTGCCATGTCCGGTTGGTGGATCGCCTGGGGTCGCACCGAGGCTGCCGCGAGCGCCGCACTCACCTGCGCGCTTGCGCTTGGCTGTCTGACCGGCAATACCTTCCTGGCAGCTGGGGTCGCCGCCGGCGTCGCGTCATTTTGGCTCGGCCCGGCAAGCGCCGCCGCGGCAACGGGCATGGGCGCGCTTTTTGCCCGTCTGGCCACGGTCGCGCTTTCAGCCGGAGGCGTGCTGGGGCTCGGCAACGTTGCCGCAGCGCTGGAAGACCCGCTCCTTTGGGCTGCCTTTGCGCTGGTCGCGACAACTGCCGCGGCGTCATCTGCGCTGCTCAATGCCCATGCCAAGCGTGCCGATCAGGGCTCAAACCTTGCCGCCATCGCCGCCATCGCTGTCACCGGCATCGGCTGCGCAGCGGCATCCTGTCTTGCACACCATATGGAAATTGCCAGCCTTGCAGCCGCGGTCGCCGCCAAGGCGGCAGTTGCGGGAACCCTATCCTCTATAATCGTTGGGATATGCCTATATTTGCTCGGATACCAAAGAACCTATACGGAGAGTGATCTTTCGTGAACTTCCTGAACATCTTCGAGGACCACGTGGCCGGCATCTTCGGTGCCACCCGTGCCCCGTTCTCCTTTAAGAAGCTTGCCAAGCAGGCCGCTCGCGACATGGAGGATCAGACTCTGGTGATCAACGGCGTCAACACGGCGCCGGCACTCTATACCATCCTGATCGCCGCCGACGACGATCCCATGCTCGCCCCGTTCTACCCCGAGCTTTCGCGCGAGGTCCGCGAGTTTGTGAAGGCGCAGGCCGAAAAGCGCCGTTATGTCTTTGTCGGCGAGCCCCTCGTGCGCTTTATGATCGACCCGCAGCTGCGTGCCGGCAAGTTCTCGGTCTTTGCCGAGAACGTCGATGCCCCCACGCTCGGCCGCCTGTACGAAGAAGAGCGCGCCTATCAAAACGGTCTGGGCCAAAACAACTCCGCGGCAAGCCGTGCCGCCAGCGCCCCGCGCGCCGGCCAGCAGCAGTTTGCTGCCCCGCAGCAGCAGCGCCCCGCCGCCATGCCCCAGCAGCAGCCGACGCCTCGTGCCGCCGCTCCCGACCCGCTTGCCGTAGCAGATCCCTTCGCGCCTAGCGTCCCCGACCCCGCCGCCGCACCCATCCCGGTGCCGCAGACCGTCTCCCGCGACGCGCTTGCCGGCATGGGCGGAGCCGCCGCGACCGGTGCCGCCGTGGGCCTAGGCGCCGCAGCCGGCATTGCCTCCAACATGGCGAGCACTCGCGCCCCGCAGCGCCCGCTCGCCCAGCTCGTCGACGTCGTGAGCGGCGAGAGCCATAGCATCACCTCCGCACAGGTGACCATCGGTCGCGAGCGCTCAGTTTCCGACATTGCCCTGCGCGACCCCAACGTGTCGCGCCGCCACGCCCAGCTCACCTTTACGGGCTCGGATTGGTCGATCGAGGACCTCAATTCCACCAACGGCACGCTCGTCAACAACCGCCGCATTACGCGCTGCCCGCTGCGCAACGGCGATCTGCTGACGTTTGGCCTGAGTACCTTTGAATTTAGGGGATAGTCGCTTATGAACATCGATATCGTCCTTTTTGCAGGCCGCATCGTCCTGGTCGCCCTGCTCTATATCTTCCTGTTCGCCGTCATGAAGACCGGCGTGGGACTCGTGCGCGGGCAGCGCCGCGACTCGGCTATCTGGACGATCGATGTGGACAAGGGCCCGCGCGGTATCCGCGGCATCCACGTAGACATGCTCGGCCCCGTCATCGTCGGTCGCTCTCCGTCTTCGGACATCTGCATCAACGAACCGTTCGTCTCGGCCTCGCATGCGCGCTTTTCGCTGCAGGGCCCGGCGCTCATCATCGAGGACCTCAACTCGCTTAACGGCACGCTCGTCAACGGCCGCCAGCTCGTGGAGCCCGCGACGCTGCGTGAGGGCGACGAAGTCCAGATTGGCGACGTGGTCATGAAGGTGAACCGTCGATGATCGACGAGGAGAACAAGTCCGCAACTATGACCGAGGCACCGGCCGCCGCCACAGCTGCGCCGGCCCACGCCGCTCCGGCGGGCTCCGCACCCGTGGAGCCCGAGGACACCGTGTTCTCCCTGCCTCTTTCGCAAGTAACGCATGATATTTCGGATCTCGCCGATAACGAGGACGAAGAGGATGCCGTAGCGGCGCCCATCGGCGCACATGCTGCGGAACAGCCCACAGCGCCCGAAGCAACCCCGGCGCCGGCTCACTTTGCAGAGCCCGTCGCCGCGGCAATCAACGAGAGTGCTGCGGTGTTTGCGGCACCCGAACCCGCCGCGCCGGCGTTTCCCATAGCCCCGGCATCCGAGGTTGCGCCCGCGTCTACGCCGGTGCCCGAGGCGGGGCCATCCCCCGAGGACGGCCCTGCACCCAAGGCCCCGCAGCCTGCGCCCGCAAGCGAGTCCGATGCCGTGGCCGAGCCCGCCGCCCAGTCGCAAAGCACACCCGCGCCGTCGCACTTTGCGACGCCCGAGCCTATAGACGCCAGCCCGCAAGACGACGAGTCGACCGCCTGCGCGTCCGAAGAGCCCGGCTCCCCGGACACCGGCGATTCCGAATCAAACGCCGAGACCGACACCGTCTCTCCCGGTGACACAGCCGAGATCGACGTTGCCGCCGTTGAGGCCAAGCTCAAAGACCCCGGCTCGACCATGAGCTTTGAGCCCCTGACCGAGGAGCGCATCGAGACCGACTCGACCTATGATGCCGGCACCACCACGCAACTCATGTGGGGCGCCCGCTCTGACGTTGGCTGCGTACGCCCGCACAATGAGGATTCCTACCTGGTGCAGTCGCCGCTCTTTTGCGTATGCGACGGCATGGGCGGTCACGCCGCCGGCGAGGTAGCCTCTTCCATCGCCGTCGAGACTATTGCCAAGACGGCCCCGCAGTCCGCCGACGCAGCACGCCTGGCCGCAGCCGTCGAGGCAGCCAACGCCGCCGTAATCGAGGCCGCCTTGAATGGCCTGGGCAAGCCCGGCATGGGCTGCACAGCCACTTGCGCCTATATCGAAAACGACACGCTCGCCATCGCCCACGTGGGTGACTCTCGCGCCTACCTGCTCCACGAGGGCACGCTCATCCGCGTGACCCGCGACCACTCCTACGTGGAGGAGCTCGTGGACGCCGGCGAGATTACGGCAGACGAGGCTCGCGTCCACCCCAACCGCTCGGTCATCACCCGTGCGCTGGGCTCGGACCCCGCCATGTATGCCGACCACTTCACTCTGCATATCGAGGAAGGCGACCGCCTGATCCTGTGCTCCGACGGCCTTTCGAGCATGATTCCCGATAGCGATATCGAGAACATCGCCACGCAGTCCTCAACCGCGCAAATCTGCGTCGACAACCTAGTGGACGCGGCGCTTGCCGCCGGCGGCCACGACAACGTGACCGTAGTAGTCGTTGACCTGGTTGACGATGGCGTTATGCGCGAGGCGCAACGCGTGCGTCGCCGCAACATTACTATCGCCGCCATCCTGGCCCTCGTCTTTGTGCTGGCAGCTGGCATCTGGGCCTACACGGGTGTCACCGGCTCGTACTACCTGGGTACCTACCAGGGCAATGTCGCCGTCTGGCGCGGCCTTCCCGGCAAGCCGCTCGGACTCAAGCTCCACTGGCTCGAAAGCGAAACCAGCATCAAGCTGTCCGACCTGCCCGAAGACACGCAAAACCGCCTCAAGGCGGGCATTCCGCAAACAAGTGTCGACGATGCGCAGGACACGATATCCAAGTACCGCCACCAGATCGATGAAGAGCAGACCCGCCAGGTGATCGACGCGCAAACGATTCGCGACAACACCAATCAGGGATCGACCTCCGAATCAGATTCCGAGAAAACCGCCGAACAGTCCGCCGAGGCCGAAGCCTCCGAAAAGAACTAGAAAGGGAGTGCCGCTTATGAGTCGCCGCAACACCGAGCTGCTCTTGCTCATCGCCTCGGCGTTCCCCGTCATCCTGCTGTATGCGATGTACGTGCTCACCGCGGGCGCCGCCATCTCCTTTGAGACGCTCGCGGTGCCGATCGGCCTCTTTGCCGCCTTCGCCGCGGCACATATCGCCGTGCGCATCTTGGCGCCCGGCGCCGACCCCGCCATCCTACCCATCGTATTTATACTTTCGGGCATCGGCATCACGTTCGTGACACGCCTCGCCCCCGCTCTCGCCATCTCACAGCTCATCATCCTGTTTGTCTCGGTGGCGCTCATGGTGGGAACGCTCGCGTTGGTTAAGAACCTCGACGTAGTCATGCGCTACAAGTACACCTTTGGCATCATCGGCATCATTCTGCTGATGCTGCCTATCTTTATCGGCACCACGATCTCGGGCTCCAAGCTGTGGATTCGCATCGCGGGCTTTACCATCCAGCCCGGCGAGTTCGCCAAGGTCTTTATCGTGCTGTTCCTGGCCGGGTACCTGGCCGAGAACCGCGAGCTGCTCTCCATCTCCAACCGCAAGATCCTGGGCTTTAAGATCCCTCGCCTGCGACTGCTGCTGCCGCTGTTTGCCGTGTGGGGTGTGTGCCTGCTCGTCGTCGTCTTCGAACGCGACCTGGGTTCGGCCGTGCTGTTCTACACCATCTTCTTGCTGATGCTCTACGTTGCCACGGGGCGCTTTTCGTATGTCGTTATCGGCCTTGCGCTCTTAGCCGTTGGAGCTGTGGGCGCCTACAAATTCCTGTCTCACGTTCAGGTGCGTTTCCAGGTTTGGGTCGATCCGTTTAAGGACGCCCAGGGCCAGGGCTACCAGATCGTCCAGTCGCTCTTCTCGCTTGCCGATGGCGGCCTGGTCGGTGTTGGCATCGGCAACGGCATGGCCAACAACATCCCCGTCGTCGAGTCCGACTTTATCTTCTCGGCTATCGGCGAGGAGATGGGCCTTTTGGGCGGCGGCGCCGTGCTCATCCTGTTTATGCTTTTTGCCGTGCGTGGCCTCACCACGGCTGCCCGCGCTAAATCCGACCTCGCAGCCTTTAGTGCCACGGGCCTTACGGCCGCCATCAGCTTCCAGGCCTTCTTGATCGTTGGCGGCGTAACCCGCCTGATCCCGCTAACCGGCGTCACCCTGCCCTTTATGAGCCAGGGCGGTTCCTCGCTGCTGGCGAGCTTTATCATCGTCGCGCTCCTGCTGCGCGCCGGTGACGAGGCGACCGGACGCGAGGCCGAGCTCACCGGCACCGGCACCATGGCCGCCATCACCGATGATCAGGTCGCATCTGCCGCCGCCCCGACGGGCACGCGCTTTGCCACCTCGTCTTCCTACGGCAGCGGCAGCCATTCCGTCGGCTCGCGTATGCGCCGTCGCCTGCTCGACACGCCTGAATCCGGTGTGCTCGGCCGCGTCGCGCTCGCCAACCGTCTAACCCGTGCGGTGCTCGCCTTTACGGCGCTGTTCGCCATCCTTATCGGCAACCTCACCTATGTCCAGGTCATCAAGGCCAAGGACTATCAGGATATGCCGACCAACAACCACACTATCGCCCGCTCCAAGTACATCCAGCGCGGTTCTATCATCACGTCCGACGGCGTGACGCTGGCCGAGTCGCTGCAGCAGGAGGACGGCACCTACGTACGCTCCTACCCCAACGGCAACCTGGCAGCGCACGTGGTTGGCTACGTGAGCCAGCAGTATGGCACCACCGCCATCGAGAGCGTCATGAACGACACGCTCACCGGCTCTAAGGATTACTCCAGCTGGAACAACGCCATCGCGTCGCTCGCGGGCCAGACCCAGCCGGGCAACACCGCCAAGCTCACCATCGACTCGCGTATCCAGACGGCGGCCGAGCAGGCGCTCAAGGGCTTTAAGGGCGCTGTAGTGGTCATCGACCCGCGTACCGGTGCGGTGCTCGCATGCGCCAGCTCGCCCACCTATGACAACACCAACATCGACGCCCTGCTGCAGGCGGGCGGCGGCGAGGACGGCTCCATGTACAACCGTGCCATGGACGCACTGTACACCCCGGGCTCGACCTTTAAGGTCGTCACGCTCTCCGCGGCACTCGAAACCGGCACCGCCAGCCTTACCAGCACGTACCAGGCGCCCGGCTCCATGGACATCGGCAACGCGCCGGTCACCAACTATGCCAACGAAAGCTACGGCACCATCAGCCTGCAGCAGGCCTTCGCCGTGTCGTCCAACGTCGTCTTTGGCCAGGTGGCCAACGAGATTGGCGCCAGCTCGCTCGTCCAGTTTGCCAACGCCTTTGGCTACGGCCAAAAGCTCGGCCAAGATCTGACCTCCGCCGCCTCCATCATGGCCGACCCGTCGCTTATGACCGAGTGGGAGACCGCTTGGGCAGGCGCCGGCCAGCCCGTCGGCATGGACCACACGCCTGGCCCGCAGACCACCGTTATGCAGAGTTGCGTGATCGCCGCCGCTATCGCCAACAGCGGCGTGGTCATGGACCCGTTCTTTGTGTCCCAGATACTCGCCCCGGACGGAACCGTGGTTAAGACCACGCAGTCCCGCTCTCTGGGCCAGGCTGTCAGCTCTGCCACGGCCGACCAGGTCAAGCAGGCCATGCTCGCCGTCGTCCAGTCCGGTACCGGCACCGATGCCCAGATTCCGGGCGTCAAGGTTGCCGGCAAGACCGGTTCGCCCGAGACCGGCGGCACCAACGTCAACTCTACGTTTGTTGGCTTTGCACCTTACGATTCACCCACGGTTGCCATCTCGGTGGCCCTGGAGGATTACGACAAACACGACGTCAAGGCGGCTAAGATTGCCGGTATCGTCCTGACCGCGGCGCTCGCCGCACAGGGGGCGTGATGCCCGTGATCAAAGCGGATACTTGGGACGCGCCACGGCCGATGAGCTAGCGGCTACGCGCCACACGGCCCCAGCGGCCACACATTTGGTACTACACACATCGTTGAGCGAATAGTTATGTTAGGAGCAGGAATGGAACAGAGGGTCCTCGGGGGAAGATACCTCCTCAAGGATAAGGTGGGAACGGGCGGTATGGCGACCGTCTACCGCGCACAGGACCAGGTCCTCGACCGCACGGTTGCCGTCAAGATCATGCTGCCGCAGTATGCCGGCGACGCCACCTTCGCCGCTCGCTTTAAGCAGGAAGCCCAGGCAGCTGCCGGCCTGTCCTCCCCCTATATCGTGGGCGTCTACGACTGGGGCAAGGACGGCGACACCTATTACATCGTCATGGAGTACCTGCGCGGTACCGACCTTAAGAGCGGCATCAAGAGCCACGGCGCCCTCGATCCCAAGAAGGTCGCGCAGATCGGCTCGCAGATCAGCTCCGCGCTTTCGGTCGCACACAAGCACGAGATCATCCACCGCGACATTAAGCCGCAAAACATCATGGTGCTGCCCGACGGCAACATCAAGGTAATGGATTTTGGCATCGCACGCGCCAAGAACAGTCATCTCACGCAGGACAACAATGTGCTGGGCACCGCCCACTACGTCAGCCCCGAGCAGACCCGTGGTCAGGACCTCGGCCCCACCTCGGATATCTACTCGCTGGGCGTCGTGATGTATGAGTGCGCCACCGGCCGCGTACCCTTTGACGGCGACGACGCCATCTCGGTCGCGCTCAAGCAGGTCAACGAGCTCCCCATCCCGCCGAGCCAGATCAACTCCGGCGTCGATGCCGACCTGGAGCGCATCATCCTCAAGTGCATGGAGAAGGACCCGGCAAACCGCTTCCAGACAGCCGACGAGCTGCGTCAGGTGCTCAACAGCTATCTGTCCGGCCGTGCTGTCAACGTCTCGGAGCCCACGCGCGTCATCGGTGCCGCCGGCGACTTGGGTGCCACCAAGACCCGCGAGCTTTCCGACTCAACGCGCGCTATGGTTCGTCCCGTCTCGGGCGTGAGCGGTCAGAATACCGCCCGCAGTGCTGCCTCGGGCTCCACGGGCTCCTACGAGGTCGAAAAGCCCAAATCCAACAAGAACAAGATCATCGCCGCCGTGGTGGCAGCCGTTGCCGTCATCGGCATCGTGGTGGCATTTGCCACAGGACTCTTTGGCGGCGAGCAGGTCACCGTTCCCGATGTACTGGGCAAGGACCAGCAGGCTGCCGTCGAGCAGATCAAGGAAGCCGGCCTCGAGGTCGGCACCATCGACCAAAGCTACAACGACGATGTCGACGAAGGCAAGGTCGCCGAGCAAACGCCCAACGGCCACACCAAGAAGGCCAAGGGCACCAAGGTGAACCTGGTGATCTCCAAGGGCCCCAAGCCCTCCGAGAAGGTTGAGGTTCCCCGGCTTGTCGGCCTGACCAAGGACCAGGCAGAAGCCGCGCTGGCAAGCGTTGGCCTGAAGGGCAACGCCTCCGAGGAGGCCAACGAGGCCGATGAGGGCCAGGTCTTTGAGCAGGGCACCGAAGCCGGTAAGGAAGTCGAGAAGGGCACGACCATCTCGTATAAGGTCTCGAGCGGCCCGGATACCACGTCCGTCCCCGACCTGACCGACATGACCGAGGCCCAGGCGCGCAACGCCCTCGATATGGCAGGTTTTGGCGTCGACGTGAGCTACCAGGAGAACGACTCGGTTACCGAGGGCACCGTGATCAGCTGGAACCCCAGCGGCAAGCAGAAGCCCGGCGCCACGATTACCGTCGTCATTGCCAAGAAGTCCGGCAAGGCCTCCGTCCCGGGCAACCTATACGGCAAGAGCATTTCCGCCGCCGTTACCGCGCTCAACAACGCCGGTTTCTATAACATCGCATTCTGCGATCAGAACGGCAACCCCGTGAGCGGCAATGAAAACGCCACCGTTACGGGCGTCTCCCCCACCGGCAAACAGTCCACCGACAGCACGATTACGCTGACGGTTGCACTTTCTGGCTCGGGTTCGGGTTCAGGCACGAGCACGGGCGACGATTCCGGTACGACCAACTAGTCGCAACCCAACCGCTCATTACGGCTCTCGCCGCAAACATATTCGCTCACAGGCGCCCGCTTGCTCCCCCAGCAAGCGGGCGCTTCGTTTTTGACATGGCATGAACCAGAAGAGCCCGGCACCGTGGCGGTACCGGGCTCGATATTCCTCTGGTGCCCCCGGGCGGATTCGAAAACTCCCCCGCGGGGAAATGAGTGACGCGGGTGTCGACGGTTCGAAACCGCCGACAGCTCCCACAAACCAGAAACGGCGCCGCTCTCGCGACGCCGTCATAATCTTCTGGTGCCCCCGGGCGGATTCGAACCGTCGACACCCGCTTTAGGAGAGCGGTGCTCTATCCCCTGAGCTACGGAGGCATGTTGTATTAGTGTAGCAGATTTACACGTTGTGATGCAGCGTGTAGCCACTCTTCGAAGTTGTGGTGGAACAGCCCTCCGGAAAGTGCGTCCCACTATCCAGGCAAATTCTGGGTCAGACTTTCCCCATGGGACCTCGCTGGGAAACTGTGTCCCAGAATTTCGACTCGAAACGGGACACGGTTTCCCAAACGGGCCCGTTCCGGAAACTACATCCCGCAATCGGCACTCGAACCGGGATGCACTTTCCCGATCGAGCCTCATGGGAAACCGCGTCCCACTTTAGGGGGCGCTCTTTAATGGCTAGTTGCCTTTGTGGAAAAGGTTCTTGATGACGGAGGGGATGCTCTTGGCGCCCTTGGCCGTCACATCGATAAAGTCGGGCGAACGAACGAGCTTGTCCTCGTCAATGTACTTACGCACCGCGCGAAGCGTTTCCTTGTCATTGCGCGTCGAAAACGTAAAGTGGCCATTCTCTTTGGTAAAGATGGCAAAACGCGTAATCTTCTTGGTGCCGCGCAAAACCTCGGCGGCAATATAGTCGACCTCGTCCCACGGGATTTGGATATAATCCTCGGGATTACGCTCGTTATAGTACTCAAACGCCTTATTGCCCACCATCACGTTACCGTGACTGGTAAGCCCCATCAGGCAGGTTGCCGGCGTTGCCAGATCGACCGTGCTGTTCTGAGATTGCGCCATACGCGCCTCGCCCTCCAATAAAAACAATCGGACCGCATCCAGTGTACCCACCGGGTGCGGTCCGTTTCAATGGCTCAAAAGCCCTTGCCTAGCAACTCTCGGTCTTAAGCCGAAGCGTGCTTACATGAAGCCGCAGACGCGACCGATGATGCCGACGGCGAAGAGAGCCAGGATGATGACGATCGGGCTGACCTTCTTCTTGAGGAGCTTGCAGACCAGAAGGGTCAGGCACACGGCGGCAAGGCCGGGGATGAGCTGATCGAGGTTGGCCTGAAGCGTGGTGACCTTCACCGGGTCGAGTGCGTTGGCACCGACAGAGCTGTACATCGTCAATGCCTGCTTGATGCCCTCAGAACCGGCGGGCAGGTTGGCCCAGTCGATATAGGCGCCAGCGGACTGCGTGACCTTGGAGACGACCGGGGTGAAGGAGATGGACACCCAGCGCTCGACCAGGGCGCCGATGATGAACATACCCAGGATGGAAGCACCCTCGGTGACCTTGCCCATCAGACCGCCGGAGAGGTCCTTGGCGATGGAGGAGCCGACCTTGTAGCCAAACTCCTGCGTGTACCACAGGAAGGCGTAACGGATGATGTTCCACGCGAAGAAGAACAGCAGCGGACCGGCGATGCTGCCGGACAGGGCCAGGGAAGCGCCCAGTGCGCCCAGAATCGGGCGAAGGGTGAACCAGAAGGCGGGGTCGCCGACGCCGGCGAGCGGGCCCATCATACCGACCTTGACGCCCTGAATGGCGACGTCGTCAATCGGAGCACCGTTGGCGCGCTCCTCCTCGAGGGCGAGGGTAACGCCAATGACGGGGGCGGAAACATAGGGGTGGGTGTTATAGAACTCCAGGTGGCGCTTAAGAGCGGCAATCTGGTCATCCTTGCTGGTGTAGAGCTTCTTGATCGCAGGGATCATTGCGAAGCACCAGCCGCCGTTCTGCATACGCTCGTAGTTCCACGAGCCCTGAAGGAACTGATGACGGAAGCAAACCTTCTTACGGTCAGCCTTGGTGAGCTGAATCTTGTTCTCTGCCATATGTATCACTCCCCTCCTACTCGTAATCGTTCAGAATGTCGCCGAGCGGGTCACCGGAGCCACCGCCCATGCCGCCACCCTGCTTGGCCAGATCCTTAAGGCCAAGGTAGATGAGGGCAAGGGAGATGCCGATGAGGCCAAGGGCGATCAGCGTGAGCTGAGGGATGGCAGCAAGGACAAAGCCGAGGATGAAGAACGGCCAGGTCTCCTTGGTGGCCATCATGTTGATGACCATGGCGTAACCGACGGAAGCGACCATGCCGCCGCCGACAGCCATGCCGCCGGACAGCCAATCGGGCATAGCGTTAAGCGCGTTGGTAACGGCCTCGGCCGGGATGATGCACAGAAGTACTGCCGGGATGGCGATACGAACACCCTGCATGAGGATGCCGGCGTACTGCCAACGCTCGATGCCGGCGAAGTCGCCCTTCTCGGCGCAGGCGTCCATGCCGTGAACCATAGCGGTAGCCAGGGTACGGCAGATCATGGTCAGGAACAGGCCAGCGACCGACAGCGGGACGGCGACGGCGATGGCGGCGGTAACGGCCTTGGCCGAATCGGTGGCGCCACCGTTAAGGGCGAGCACCATGATGATGGAAGATGCGACCGAGGCCAGAGCGGCGTCAGGCGCGACGGCGGCGCCGACGTTAGCCCAGCCAAGGGCCATCATCTGGAGCGAACCGCCCAGGAGGATGCCCTCCTGAAGGTGACCGGTTACGAGACCGATAAGCGTGCATGCCACGAGCGGCTGATGGAACTGGAACTCATCCAGAATGCCTTCCATACCGGCAAGCAACGCGACAATCGCAACGAGCAGAATAGTGATTGCAGACATGTATCGGACCCTCCTTTACTATGCTTGAGCGGCCAGTTCGGCCTTAGCTTTCTTCAACATGGCGTCGAGATCCTCGGAGGCATCCGAAGGAACCTTGCGGACCTCGAACTTGACGCCCTTGGCCTTGAGAGCCTCGATGGTCTTGACATCGTCATCGCCCATAGCGACAGCGTTGGTGACGACGACCTTGCCCTTGGAGTGGGCCATGGAACCGATGTTGGCTTCCTTGATGTCGACGCCGGCCTCGATGGCCCTGAGCAGATCCTGCGGGTTCTCGAACAGCAGCATGGCCTTGGTGTCACCAAAGCGCGTGTCCTTGACGACCTCGGCCATCTTCTTGATAGGCACGACGTTGGCGTGGACTCCCGGAGGGGCAGCCTGCTCGATCATGGTCTTGCGGAGCTCGTCGTGAGCAACGCCGTCGGAGACCACGATGATGCGGTTGGGGTTGATCTGCTTGGTCCACGTGGTGGCCACCTGACCATGCAGCAGACGCGTGTCGATACGGACGTGGGCGATCTTGATGTGCCCGTCGCCGATCACCGTTCCCGGAGGAATGGCACCCGCAGGAGCAGCGGCGGCCGCAGCCGGCTTCTTCTCCTCGGGCTCCAGAGACTCGGGCTTGACGCGCACGCCGGCCTTAGCCTCAGTCACGAGATGTTTTGCGATCGCATGTGCAGTGTTCTTTGCGTCAAAGCGCTGCGAATATGCCTCGATGAGCATAGGCAGGTTGACACCGGTGACGATAGCCCAGGAATCATGGCCCTCGATGAGACCGCTGATCTGGTTGAAGGGCGTGCCGCCCCACAGATCAACGAGGAAGAGCACCTGCTCCTGGTCCTCGAAGGAAGCGATTGCCTCCTCGACCTTGGCGCGGAAGTCGTCGGGGCCCATGCTCGGCTCGAGCGAGACCACGGCTACAGACGGCTGATCGCCAAAGACCATCGAGCCCGTCTGCTTGATTCCAGCCGCCAAGTCACCATGGCTAGCAAGAACAATACTTACCATCACATAACCTCCTTTTTGTCTACGTATTTCCTACACGACATGAACGAAGTATACCTGTTTGGATTGTGGAATTATAGCTGAATCCGCAAAAGGTTGGATTATTTGTTTAAACGTCTAGGTTTGTTACAAGTTGATTACGTTGCTATTTTTCGACTCATTTCCCACTAAAGCGTCGCTCATCAAGTCATGTATTTTACAGATACAAGCATGCTGTTCATTGATGCCGATTTTAAGCAAGTGCGAATGCGCTTGTACTGCCGCTATTTTGTTTAAACAGATATGACTTGACTATTTTCGTGGCTTATGTTCTAGCGCAAGTAGTCATTGGGGACGTTCTTGTTTGACTAGCCATGCAAGAACGTCCCCAACGACTAGGGGCTAGACGATGTGGAGGGGGTTGGCGGCGTCGACGGCGTCAGGAGCAGCGGGACCATCAGGGGCAGCGTCTGCCGGATCCTCGTCGGGGGTCTCGATCTGCTTGATCATGACCTCTTGGCCCTGGAGCAGATAGGTATCGCCACTGCCGCAATGGGGGCAGGTCTTGCCGTGCTCGACTGTCGCATAGTCTCGGCCGCACGCCTCGCAATGCGTCACGGCCTCGACGGGCTCCACGATAAGCTCCGCGCCCTGCGTGATGGACTTTTTATCTGCCGCCCAGCGCCAAGCGTCGAGCAGCAAGTCGGGAACGACGCCCGAGACCTCGCCCAGCAGCAGCGTGACGCTCGAAACGCGACGCACGCCATTGGCGCGCGCCACATTCTCGACATCGCGAATGATGTGATAAACAATCCCGAGCTCGTGCACTTTTAATTCCTTCCGCCGTTCTAACGAACGGCGGTCGACTTGACGCTGCGCGAGCCCCAGACGGACGATCTGCCTTTCAATCGTCGGGCATGGGCAAAAGCCCTATGCCCTCCTCTTTCAAGGCACCTCGCCACGCCTGGGACTCGCTCGCTGTCCAACCGTTCTCTGCGCCGTTCTCTTGTTTGTTGCGTTTTTTATTTCTTCCCAAATTTGATTTTGATCGCGCGCTTCAAAGCGTACTTGCCGAGGCTGGGGAGCTTTTGCTCGTATTTGACCATCGTGGAGCACTCGGGGCGGTCGCGATCCAGATGGATGGCGTCGAACGCGCACTTGGTGGTGCACAGACCGCAGCCAATACACTTGTTGGGGTCGACGATCGAGGCGCCGCAGCCCAGGCAGCGAGCGGTCTCGGCGCGCACCTGTTCCTCGGTAAAGGTCTCGACGCACTCGCTAAACGGCGCGGCCTTCTCGCGTTCGCGGTCCACATGCGCAACCTCGCGGCTCGCGTTGTCGTAGCTTTCGATCACGGCATCGTCGCGGTCAAGCGCGGTGTAGCGGCGCTGGTTGCGGCCGATGGTGAGCGTGGAGCCCGGCTGCACAAAGCGATGGATGGACACCGCGGCCTCGTGACCGGCGGCAATGGCATCGATGGCAAAGCTGGGGCCAGTGTAGACGTCGCCGCCCACAAAGATGTCGGGCTCGGCGGTCTGGTACGTCTGCGGATCGGCAAGGGCACCCTGGCCGCGGCCGAGCTCCACCTTGGAGCCAGCCAGCAGGTCGCCCCACACAATGGACTGGCCAATCGACATGACGACACGGTCGGCATCGACACGGCGCAAGTCGTTCTCGTCATACTCGGGCGCAAAACGGCCCTCGTCGTCAAAGACACGCGTGCAGCGCTTGAAGGTGATACCGCACACACGACCGGCCTCGTCCAGGTGAATCTCCTTGGGGCCCCAGCCGCAGCTAATGTGCGCGCCGTCCTCAATGGCCTCGCGACGCTCCTCCTCGCTGGCAGGCATCTGGGCCTCGCTCTCCAGGCAGAACATCTCAACGTGCTCGGAACCCAGACGGCAGGCGTTGCGCGCGACGTCGATGGCCACGTTGCCGCCGCCCACCACGATGGTGCGCCCGGGCAGCGCGTCGATCTTGCCGCTGTTAACCTCGCGAAGGAAGTCGACGGCCACGGTCACATCCTCGGCATCCTCGCCCGGAATGCCGGCAAGGCGGCCGCCCTGGCAGCCAATGGCCACGTAGAAGGCCTTAAAGCCCTGCGCGCGCAGCTCGTCGAGCGTCACGTCGCGACCGACTTCCACGCCATAGCGGAACTCGGCACCCATCAGGCGAATGACCTCGACCTCGGCCTCGATAACATCCTTCTGCAGCTTAAAGCTGGGAATGCCGTAGGTGAGCATGCCGCCCGGGCGCTCGTTTTTCTCGAACACAACGGGCTTGTAGCCCTTCTCGGCCAGGTAGAATGCGCAGGACAGGCCGGCCGGACCGGCACCGATGATGGCAATCTTCTGATCGAAGCCGCCGGCACGCGTCGGGGTCACCACAGGTGGGACATAGCGAGTCGCGGCATCCAGATCGCGCTGGGCGATAAACTTCTTGACCTCGTCGATAGCCACGGCCTCGTCCACGCGACCGCGGGTGCAGGCATCCTCGCAGCGGCGGTTGCACACACGGCCGCAGATAGCGGGCAGCGGGTTCTCGCGCTTGATGAGCGCCAGAGCCTCGTCGTAGCGGCCCTGCGCCGCAAGCTTTAAGTAGCCCTGAACGGCAACGTGAGCGGGGCAAGCCGTCTTGCAGGGCGCGGTGCCAGACTCGTGCGTCTCGATGCGGTTGTCGTTGCGGTAGTTGGGCGACCACTTGGTGTGATCCCACTTGGTGGCATCGGGCAGCTCCTGGCGCGGATACTCGGGCACGCGGCCGCCGGCCTTTTTGCTGCAGAGCTTCTGGCCCAGTTTGGCGGCGCCGGCCGGACACACCTCAACGCAGCGACCGCAGGCCACGCACTTGTCCTTCTCGACCTTGGCGACATAGGCTGAGCGCGACAGGTTGGGCGTGTTGAACAGCTGCGAAGTGCGCAGGGCGTAGCACACGTTGACGTTGCAGTTGCAGATGGCGAAGATTTTGTTCTCACCGTCGATGTTGGTGATCTGGTGCACAAAGCCGTTGTCCTCGGCCTGGCGCAGGATGTCGTAGACCTCCTCGCGCGTCACATAATGGCCGCGGTCGGTCTCGACCACGTAGTCGGCCATATCGCCCACGGCGATGCACCAATCGGCCGGGTCGTCGGCGCAGCCCCCTCCCATCACGCGACGGCTCGCGCGGCAGCTGCAGGTGCTGGCGGCATACTTACCCTCGTATTTGTCGAGCCAATGCTCGATATGCTCGATCGGCACCGAGGTGCTCGCGGCATCGATGGCCTTCTCGACCGGAATGACATGCATGCCGATGCCGGCACCGCCGGGCGGCACCATCGGCGTGGCCTTGGACAGCGGCCCCTTGGACGCCTGCTCAAAGAACTTGGCATAGACCGGATGCTCCTCGAGCTGGCTCACGCGCATGTTGAGGAACTCGGCGGAACCCGGCACCAGCATGGGCAGCACCCACTGCTTGGCGCGCTCGGGGTTTTCCCAGTTGTACTCGAGCAGACCCGTGTAGCTCATGTCGTCGAGCATTTTTTCGATCTGGGCCTCGGGCATGCCGGTGATCTTGACCATCTCGGGCAGCGTGTAGGGGCGGCGCATCTTCATCTTGCAGAGCACTTCGGCCTGCTCGTCGGTCGCGGCCTCGGCAAACGACCAGTACTCGTAGCCCAGCAGCTCATCGCGGTGCAGCAGGCGGTTGGTGCAGTGCTCGCATAGTTTGACGATGGCCTCGCGCGGATGCTCCGGTATCGGCGGCACGAACTCCGCGCCGATATCGGGCTCGGTATAGCTAATCCCCGGTCCGTTGAGAATCATGGTTGTCCCTTCTCTTGCCACAGCCCGGCGAGACCGCGGCGCCCCTCTTTGTACGGGTTCGACATGCCCCCATGCCGTTCACCCGCTATTGTTGACATTGTGTCAAAAACAGTATTGACGAACCGTCAACAATATTCAAGACTGTTAGGCGAACGGTCAGGCAAAAGAGGATGGAAGGCGGCAAAACATGGGCGGCAAAACAGCAGATACCTCTGTGGTCGATGCCGTCCCCGCATCCGATAGTGCGGCAAAGCGCCTGACGGGCGACGAACGCCGTCGCGAGATCCTCGATGCCGTGCGCACCGTAAGCTCCGAGCTGGGCGTGTCCCACCTATCGGTATCGGCCGTGACCAAGCGAGCCGGCTGCACGCGTTCATTGTTCTACCACTACTTTGCCGATATGGACGCCGCCGTCACCGCTGTTATGGACGAGGCGATCGACGGCTTTATCTCCGAGCTCGAGCAGTGGAACGCCGGCCGCACCGTCGGCGATATCGAGGGCGCGCTCGACACCGTCGCCCCGCTCTTTAAGCGTCTGGTCGCCAGCGGCCACGAACTGCCGAGTACGCTCACCTCAAGCAGTGGCGCGCTCTACGGCGGCTTTTTGCACAACGTGGTTCAGCGCGTGGCTCAGTACATCTGCGACACCACCGTGGTGGATTTTGTCGCCCATCATGAGCTGCGCATCGACCATGTCTACGAGACGTTCTACACCCTCATCATGGGACTGTTGATGTATATCCGCACGCACCCCGATGTGCCCGACGAGACAGTCAAGGAAATCATCGCCTCGACACTCCACATCGAGGGCTATACCGCCAAGTATCCGGAGCGCAAGCCCCAGAACTGACGACATTTGGCCAAACTGCCCGCGATCGGAAGAGGGGCCGCGGGCGTGTGAAAGGAGAGCAGCATGCTGTTCGATGTTTGGGGTAGCGATACCCTTATCCACTGGGCCGGCTGGGCCATGGTCTTTATTGGCCTGATCGTGCTCAACGAGGTCGGCCGCCGCACCAAGCTGGGCGCGGCCATCATCTTTGGCGTGGCTCCGCTGGCCATGACCATCTACTGCGTCGCCATCGCCATCGGCGTCTCGCAGGGTGCCGAGTGGGCGCTCACCAACCCCACCCATGTGTACCAGAACAGCTGGTTCCACTACGCCAAGGTGTACGCGGCGCTGGCCGGTTGCTGGGGCTTCATTGCCATTAAGTACCAGTGGGGCAAGATCGGCAAGGCGCATTGGTTCCGCACGTGGCCGTTTGTGATCGTCGCCATCAACATCATGATCGCCGTCGTGTCCGACTTTGAGAGCGCCTATCACTTCTTTGTCCTGGGCGAGTCCACCTGGGTCACCTCCGAAGGTGCTACGCAGCTGGCCGGCTGGAACAACGTGTTCAACGGCATCGCCGGTATCATCAACATCTTCTGCATGACCGGTTGGTGGAGCGTCTACGCCTCCGAGGACAAGACCGACATGCTGTGGCCCGACATGACCTGGGTCTACATCATCGCCTACGATATCTGGAACTTCTGCTACACCTACAACTGCCTGCCCACCCACTCCTGGTTCTGCGGCTTTGCGCTGCTGCTGGCGCCCACCGTCGCCGCCTTTATCTGGAACAAGGGCGGCTGGATCCAGAACCGCGCCTTTACGCTTGCTATTTGGTGCATGTTTGCCCAGGTGTTCCCGTACTTCCAGGAGGAGTCCATCTTTGTGACCCACTCCACGCTCGACCCCGGCGCCGCTACCGCGGTCTCGATCGCCGCACTGGTCGCCAACGTCGCCGCGATCATCTACATCGCTTACCGCGCCAAGAAGCTCGGCCGCAATCCCTACAAGCAGGATGTCTTTGAGGGCACCAGCGATTGGGAGAAGGCCACCGCCCGCCGCGCCAAGGTGGATTACGCGCACGCCGAGTAACATGTTTATTCCGTCCACATTTGAATGTAGGCAAACTTAGCCGATACCGCAATCGCGCGTCATGCGCAGCCCCGGAAAGCGATTCGCCCGCTTTCCGGGGCTTTTTGTTGTTGCGCGCATTCACGCACATATTCCATTCGCACACACATTCAAAACCTCTCGCACAGATAAAATCAGATTTCCGATCGCCTGACAGCTCTATATGACCTTGTTTTTGGGTACATTGTTGTCCCGATATTGAGCTTGGGGGATATATGAAAGATGAGACGATGGGCCAAGAGGATGCGACCCAAGATGCAGAAGCTTGCGCTGAGGCCTTGGAGAGCTTAGACCGGATTTCACTCGATGAGATTGCGTTTGACGATTCGGGCGTTGGTGTGCAGGATGAGCCGGAAGCCGAGGCGCAGTCCGATGATCAGGATGCAGACGACGTTGAGCCTGCCAAAGATGAGGCAGGTCACGAAGACACCGAAAGCGAGGCCGGCAATCAGCTCGAATCCGACACGGGCGAGGAAACCGTCTTGCTCGACAGCTTGCCGGCCGAGGATTCGCTGACCCGCGAGCTTCCTGGCCTGGGTTCCGCACCAGCCGTGGACGAGACCATCGCCATGGGCGATATTCCCCTTCCGTCCGTCCCCTCGGCACGCGAGGCCGAGGTTCGCCATCGCAAGATGTCGCCCAAGCGCCGCAATCTGATGGTCGCCGGTGTCGTGGCCGTCGCGCTCGTCGCCGGTGGTGCAGGCTATGCTGCCTGGAACGGATATCAGCAAGAGCAGGCTGCCGCTGTCGCCGCCAATGCCCACACGATGATGTCGGTGCAGATTGGCGTACATGCCGCGGGGCTCGACTGTTCCACCGGCTCCAAGATTCCCGTACAGGTAAGTGGCCAGGATTCTGACGGATCCTCCGTAAGCGAAACACTCTATGTTGACGAGCACGGCCGTGGCATCAAACTACTACCCGGTGACTACACGCTCTCCATCGCTGCCTCCCCCATCGCGGCCGACGGCACCATCTATACCGTCCCGACCACCAAGACGCAGGTCACCGTTAAGAGCGATGGACAGGATTTAAGCGCCCAGGCTGCCTTTAAACTCAAGGTGCCTTCGGCCGACACGGTAACCGACGACCAGATCGATGCCGCCGCCAAATATGCCGAGGAGGGAGGCGCGAGCTCCGCCGCCACCGTCAAGGTGCTCCAGCAGGCGGCAACTGCGCGTCGCAATGCCGCCGTCAATGCCGTGAGCGCGCAAAAGGCACAGGCGGCCCGTGATGCCGACGCCCGTCACAAGGCAACCGACCTTTACCAGCTCGATATCCCCGTCGAGTGGTACGGCAAGGTCGAGACTTGGCAGAATGGCAGCACGCTATGCATCTATCTTGCCGGCGACAGCGATACGCCGATCGTGACGCTCGTCGCGGTGCGCGAGGGTGAGAGCTTTACGCCCGATGAGGGCGATACGGTTTTGGGTGCGGCCAATCTAGGCAACGGTTATACCGTCTACGCCAGCGGCCCCGTCTATCCGTACGTGGTGCCCCAGACCATCAACGGACGGACGCAGAATCCCGTGTCGACCTACCCCATGGACACGGCCATTGAGCTTGTCGAGCTCACGACCGGCAACCGCTACACCTATAGCCAGATCAAGAACGTACTGGTCGGCAAAGACGGCAAGGCCGACGCTGCGACCAAACTAGAGACCGACTACCTCGCCCAGATTCTCCTGCCGAGCATCAAAGCCCAGGACTAGCCGCCCACAACCCAGAGCAGTCTTTTTGAGACGGGGGCTTTTAGCTACCCCGTCCCAAATCTTGATTAGCAGATAAGCAAGATTGATGTGCATCTTGATTAGTAGCTAAGCAAGTTTTTCCGCTGCCGCTCCCCCGAAAGATATCGAACGGCTGGGGCAAAGATAAATCATCGGGCAGGTAGGGCGGCAAAAGTAGCTAAAAAAGCCCCGTCCCAAATTAGCTGCTTAGCGCCAGGGGTCGGCTTCGAAGAGGGGCTCGCGCTCGGGGCGGCGATCGCTGTAGGGATCGTAGCCGTCGTCGTCCTCGTTCTCGGCACGGATGTAGGGGTCGCGCGGCTTGGGTGCCGGCTTAGGCGCAGGCTTGGGTGCGGCGGGTGCGGCATCGGTCGCCGGCGCGCTTGTCTTGATCTCGTCTTTCATCTGCATAGCTCCTTGCATCGCATCCGTTCAACATCATCGATTGTCGCACGAAAAAGGGCGGCGGACCCAATTGGATCCGCCGCCCTTGGCGTTTAGAGACGGCTGGTAGATTTTAAGGCATACCCCAAAAGTCTACTCGGCGTCGGGAACCTCGTAGGTGGCCGCCGGCGTGTTATCGCACACGACGGTAAAGCCGCCGTCCTTGTCGGCATCGACCGTCACCTGATCGCCCTCGCGCACCGTACCGTCGATGATGGCGGCGGCGATGGCGTCCACGACCTCGCGCTGGACCAGGCGCTTGAGCGGACGGGCGCCAAAGACCGGGTCCAGGCCGCCCACGGCGAGCATCTGCTTGGCCGCCGGGGTGATGGCAAGCGTCATGCGCTCCTTGGCCAGACGTGCGCGGACGTCGGCGAGCTGAATATCGACGATCTTTTCGATCTGCGCCATGCCGAGCGGATGGAACACCACGATATCGTCGATACGGTTGAGGAACTCGGGGCGGAAGGTTTGAGCCATGGCCGCGTCGACCTGATGGCGCATCTCCTCCTCGTCCTTGCCGGACAGATCGGCGATAGCCTTGGAACCCACGTTGGACGTCATGATGATAATCGTGTTCTTGAAGGACACCTGGCGACCCTGGCCATCGGTCAGACGGCCGTCGTCAAGCACCTGCAATAGCACGTTAAAGACATCCGGATGAGCCTTCTCCATCTCGTCGAGCAAGATCACGGAGTACGGACGACGGCGCACGGCCTCGGTGAGCTGGCCGCCCTCGTCGTAGCCCACGTATCCCGGAGGCGCACCGATCAGACGCTGGACGCTGAACTTCTCCATATACTCGGACATGTCGATACGCACGAGCGCGCGCTCGTCATCGAACAGGCACTCGGCCAGCGCCTTGGCGAGCTCGGTCTTGCCTACGCCGGTGGGGCCCAGGAAGAAGAAGCTGCCGATGGGCTTGTCCGGATCGGAGAGACCCGCACGGCTGCGGCGCACGGCCGCGGCCACGGCGGACACGGCCTCGTCCTGGCCAATGACGCGCTTATGCAGCTCGCCCTCCAGGCCCTTCAACTTGTCGAGCTCGCCCTGCATCATCTTGGACACGGGCACGCCGGTCCAGGCACTCACGACCTCGGCGATCTCATCGGAGGTCACCTGCTCGTTGAGACCCTCGCCGTCCTGCCGCTTTTGCGCCTCGAGCGCGGCCTCGGCATCCTGAATCTGCTGCTGCAGACCCGGAATCACAGAGTAGCGCAGCTCGGACGCACGGCCCAGGTCGCCGTTGCGCGTCGCGCGCTCCTCTTCGCTCTTGGCCTCGTCAAGCTGGCCCTTGAGCTCCTGCACGTGGTCGATGGCGTTCTTTTGGTTGAGCCAGCCGGCCTTTTGCACGTTGAGCTTTTCCTGGACCTCGGCAATCTCCTGGCGCAGGGCTTCCAGACGCTCCTTGGAGGCGTCATCGGTCTCCTTCATGAGCGCCTGCTCCTCGATCTGCAGCTGGGTGAGCTGACGCGTGGTGGCGTCGATCTCGACCGGCATGCTGTCGAGCTCCATGCGCAGGCGGCTTGCGGCCTCATCGACCAGGTCGATGGCCTTGTCGGGCAGGAAGCGGTCAGCGATGTAGCGATCGGAGAGGTCGGCGGCGGCCACGAGCGCGCTATCGGTGATATGCACGCCGTGGAAGATCTCGTACTTCTCCTTGAGGCCACGCAGAATCGAGATGGTGTCCTCGACGGTAGGCTCGCTCACCATTACGGTCTGGAAACGACGGGCGAGCGCCGCATCCTTCTCGATGTACTTGCGGTACTCGTCGAGCGTGGTCGCACCGATCGCGTGCAGGTCGCCACGGGCAAGCGCCGGCTTCAGGATGTTGCCAGCGTCCATGGAGCCCTCGGTAGCGCCCGCGCCCACAATGGTGTGGAGCTCATCGATGAACAGGATGACCTTGCCCTCGGACTTTTGCACTTCCTTGAGCACGGCCTTCAAGCGGTCCTCGAACTCGCCGCGGTACTTGGCGCCGGCGACCAACGCGCTCATGTCGAGCTCGATAAGGTCGCGGTCGCGCAGGGTGCTTGGCACGTCGCCGGCCACGATACGCTGGGCGATGCCCTCGACGATGGCCGTCTTGCCGACGCCCGGCTCGCCGATGAGCACGGGGTTGTTCTTGGTGCGGCGGGACAGGACCTGGATGGTACGACGAATCTCGTCGGTACGGCCGATGACCGGGTCGAGCTTGCCGGCGCGGGCGAGGTCGCAGATGTTGCGACCGTACTGCTCCAGCGCCTCAAACTGCGTCTTGTCCTCGGCAGACGTCACGCGGTCATCGCCACGCAGTTCCTCGTAGACTTGCTCGATGCGCTCCTTGGTGACGCCGGCGTCGCGCAGCACGCGACCCGCCTCACCCTTGTCCTCGGCAAGTGCCATCAGCAGATGCTCGGTCACCACAAAGCTGTCGCCCATCTTGGTGGCCTTCTTCTCGGCCTTTTCGATGACGCGGACGAGCTCGTTGGACAGGCCCATCTGCTGACCCTCGCCCGACACCTTGGGCGCATGGTCGATGGCATCTTGTGTGGAGCGTGCAAGCTGGGCCGGGTCGGCACCGATGCGCTCGATGATCACGGAGATATTGCGCTCGCCGGCACCGAGCAGGGCGGACAGCAAGTGAATCGGCTCCACCGCGCCGGCCTGCGCGTCGGCAGCCGTGCTCATGGCGGTCTGCAGCGCCTCGCGCGACGTCATTGCTAGCTTATCGATTCTCATGGAATCACCTCTCTTGGGGCGGCCGCCCTACGGGGCGGCTTCACGTTGTTCAAGAAGTATTGTTGCCAGCTTTGTACGATCTTATACATAAATCTAAGTCTCTATATATAAGATTTTCTGAGTGATTAAGTGATAGGTAGCAGGCACGCTCGCCCGCTGCGGCCTCGTCCCCTTACTATCTCAATCTGTAACATCTAGCGGCTGTTTATGGCTCTAGATGTTACAGATCGAGATGAAATGACCAGCGGCACCCGTTTATCTAAATCTGTAACATCTAGTCAGCAAATAGAGCTCTATCTGTTACAAATCGAGACGAACAGAAAACACCCGGATCAAAAATCTAAATCTGTAACACCAGGCCCACTTTCAGCGGCCAAGATGTTACAGATCGAGACAGACCGAAAACCACCACAAAGAGGACAGGCACCTTTGTGGTGGTCGCGGTCTCTACTCCTTCGCCGAACCCGTACTTCCCGATTCGACGGTCCAGGGCATCTCATCCTCGAACAGCCATGTACGGGCAGACCCACTATCGCGTGCAGTCTGCGGGTCAGGCAAGCAGGTCTGTTTATAGGCATCTTGGATACACTGACCCATAAAATCGTTGAGCTCGGTCTGGTCGCCCTCCATGACATAGGCGACATCGCCGTCCATGATGTAGATGCCCGGACCCTCATTGCCCTCGTAGCCCGGATCGTACGAGACATCACATAACTTTGCGCCGTTTGCAGTGTCCAGCTCGATGGAAGAGTGGCATCCGCCAACCATGTCGTTCGCTTTTGCCCGATAGGACGCATATCTGTACCAACGCTTAAATGTTTTGCCCTTGAGTAGCTTGGACGCCCTATCGATCAGGCTTGTATCCGTGGTATAGCGCATGGCCCCAAGCTGAATACGCGGATAATTGCTAATACCCAGCACAGCCGGCTGCTCATCAAAATCAACGGTAATGGTCTCGGGCTTGTCGTCGCCGGTCAGAAGTTCGACAGATTGAGTCACAGGCTTGACCACCGGCTCCGTCACCGCAGCAGGTAGAAACGCCATGCCGACAGTGCCCATGCCAACCACGGCAATCGCAAGCGCCAAGACAATCAATCCAATACGGGCAGAACGGCTCACGGCAAAACACCCCACAATGCAAACCTTCGCCACCTGCACTAATGATACCGCCAGCTAACACTATTACCAAAAGAAGCCGCGCGCTCCTCACCACCACAAAGGGGACAGGCACCTTTGTGGTGGTTTTCGACGCTAACGGTCGACCATCTCGCGCAATGAGATTAAACTTGAATTGCTCTCTGAACATATCCATTTCTGCCTATCCTCAACAGATCTTTGTCTCGAGGAGCGCATATGAAGCCGCCTCATTCCACCGGTCGCAACGTCATCGCCATTCTCGCCATACCCATCGTGATGCTCTTCCTTATCGTCATCACGCCCTTTTCCCTTGGTATCACCTCGCCCTTCGATTTATGCGGAATGGTCGACGCCGGCTCGCGTGCCACCTCGCTCTCCTTTATCTGTCGCGGCGTGTTTTACGAAGATGGAATTCCCACCGGAAGTTGGCAGTCAAAGTTGCCACTGCTCGGTCAGATCGACGGATGCTCCCCCTATTTCTGCCTTGGACCTCAGACGCTAAACTATCTAATCGACGACCAGCCACTCGACTTCATCACCCTCGCCTACGACTACGCACCAAACACCGATGAGCGCCACATGAACCAAGTCCTCGACAAGATGCTTGGACAGTGCGGGCTCACCGAGGAGGCCGGTCGAACCATCTATAGCAACCAGAAATTAAAGCGAACAGAACTCCGCCGTGTCGGAAAAATCAAAGGGCGAAACGGGGCCGCCTACTGGGATGCCTGGGCAACACGCGACAAGGGCGAATTCGGACACAGCACCTATATGGTCACTGTCTACACCAAAGACGGAATTAAGGACAATGTTGACGATTTCGCGTCATCCAAACTCGGCATCCCCAAAACAACCAAACCCGCCAGCCCAGATGAAATTCTGTAGAGCCGCCCATTAACATGCCGCTCAACGATCACAACAGCATCGAGCTCGTCCCCACCACCACAAAGGTGCCTGCCCCCTTTGTGGTGGTTTTCAACAAAAAGAAGCCGCCCCGATAACAGGGGCGGCATCAAGCAACTCTATTTATTAGCGTCCCTCAAGACCCAACGAGGACGCAGAAATGTAGCCCGGGGCTTACCCTTTGCCGAACGCGACCCTCGCGAAGCGCGTGAGCGGGCGGGAAAGGGTGGCCCCGGGCGGACAATTAAGTGCGTTACTCGGCAGCGGCCTTGAACTTGTTGTAGTTGATCAGGCAGCCGGCCTTAACGATGGCACGCTCCTCCGCCGTCATATCGGCAATGTAGAGCTCAATCTGCTCGACCGCACCGTCGACGCGCACCACGTAGGCGGCGATGTTCTTGAGGTCGCCATCGAGCGCGGCACGGATACCCGGCACAAAGACGTAGTCGCCCACCTCAAAGTTGGGCTCCGTCTCCATCTGGAAGGGCACCATGCCCCAGTTCATCACGTTGGAGCGATAGCGCTTGGTGGCGTACTCGTGAACGATGTTGGCTAGGCCGCCGATCACGCGCTGGCAGCTCGCGGCCTGCTCGCGAGCGGAACCGTCACCGGGCTTCTTGGCATAGAGCATGGAGCCGTATTCTGTCGCCTTGGCATCGGCCGCGACGCCCGCGCCCGCCAGTGCCTCAAACACGCCGGCAAGCTCGGCATCGAGCGCCGCCAGGTCGCCCGCGGACTCGCCGGCAACGCGGCGCTTCTCCACGGCGTCGACCTCCTTGGAACGGCCCACGTAGGCCGGGTCGCGGCGGCTGAGCGTAAACTCGGCCAGGCCCAGCGGATTGGAGCGGAAGGAGCTCGTCTCGCCCGAGGGAATGAGCTCGTCGGTCGTGGTGACCGGGTCCATGATCTTGGAACACACCTTGAGCAGGATGTCGTCGCCGAGCGGCTCCATCGCGGGCCACGGCTTGATGTTGGGACCCTCGACCAGCTCGTCGGCAGGCTCCGCCTTGCCAAAGCCCCAGTACACGCGCTTCTTGTACGGCGCGTCGTCGAAGGTGTACTCGCAAGCCTCGTCCCAGGTGTCCTCGGGCAGGTCGGTCGCCGGCGTCAGGATGCCGCCGTTGGCAGCCGTCGCCGCAATGGAACGGGCGTCCATCAGAGCCACGGCGCTCAGCTGGCCATTGCCCGGCTTGGAGCCCTCGCGGTTGGGGAAGTTGCGCGTAGTGTGGCGAATGGACAGGCCGTTGTTGGCGGGCGTGTCGCCGGCACCGAAGCACGGGCCGCAGAATGCCGTGCGCACGATCGCGCCGGCCTCCATAAGGTCGTAGATATAGCCGCGACGCGTGAGTTCGAGCGCCACGGGCTGGCTCGTGGGATAGACCGACAGCGAGAACTCGCCGCAGCCGGTGTTGGCGCCCTTGAGCACGCGGGCAGCCTGGACCACGGAGTCGTAGTTGCCGCCCGAGCAGCCGGCGATAACGCCCTGCTGCACGCGCAGTTTGCCGTCGACGATCTTGTCGAGCAGGCTAAAGTGTGTCTTGCCCTCGCCGATCTTGGCGGCCTCGAGCTCGACCTCGTGCAGGATGTCCTCGAGGTTCTCGTTGAGCTCGTCGATCTCAAAGCCGTTGGAAGGATGGAACGGCAGCGCGATCATGGGCTTGATGCTCGACAGGTCGACCTCGACGCAGCCGTCGTAGTAGGCGACATCGGCGGGCTTGAGCTCGCGGTAGTCGTCGCCGCGGCCGTGCATGGTCAGGAATGCGTGCGTGTCCTCGTCGGTGGCCCAGATGCTCGACAGGCAGGTGGTCTCGGTGGTCATGACGTCGACGCCGTTGCGGTAGTCGGTCGTCATGCTCGAGATGCCGGGGCCCACGAACTCCATGACCTTGTTCTTAACGTAGCCCTTGGCAAAGACGGCGCGGATGATGGCGAGCGCCACGTCGTGCGGGCCGACGCCGGGGCGCGGGGCACCCGTGAGGTAGATGGCAACGACGCCGGGATAGGCGACATCGTAGGTGTCGCGCAGCAACTGCTTGGCCAGCTCGCCGCCGCCCTCACCCACGGCCATGGTGCCCAGAGCGCCGTAGCGGGTGTGCGAGTCGGAACCCAGGATCATCTTGCCGCAGCCCGCGAAGTTCTCACGCATAAAGGAGTGGATAACGGCGATATGCGGCGGAACGAAGATGCCACCGTACTTCTTGGCGGCCGAGAGACCGAAAACGTGGTCGTCCTCGTTGATGGTGCCGCCCACGGCGCACAGCGAATTATGGCAGTTGGTGAGCACGTAAGGCAGCGGGAACTGCTCCATGCCCGAGGCGCGCGCCGTCTGGATGATGCCGACAAAGGTGATGTCGTGGCTCGCCATGGCGTCGAAGCGAATCTTGAGTGCCTCGGGATCTCCGGACGTATTGTGTGCCTGGAGGATCGAATACGCGATGGTGCCGCGCTTGGCATCCTCGGGCGTCTGCGTAATACCGCGCTCGGCAGCCTCGGCCGCAGGCACAACCTCGCTGCCGCCGCGCAGGTAGATGCCGTCCTCGTACAGCTTGACCATACTGTCTCCCACTCTGCCCAAAACGATTTGGGCGCATAGCATACATTCGTTCAATATCGTGCCATAGAACGGTTGCGAGTGGGTTACGAATCTGCACGTTCACTTTATCTCAGTAAAGCAAAGAACGAGTTGGGTGCCGGGGGCAGACTTAGACGCCGAAATGACGAGAGTGGATAATCTCCCACTTTGAGCCTGCAAACAGGCCAAAAACGGGAGATTATCCACTCTCATTCTGCGGGCACTCATTTAAGTCTGTCCCCAATGAGTGCCCGGCAGCGTCGGCGGAGCTATAGGTCGCTACCCGTACCTAGCAGCTTGCGCATGACTTGCTCGGGGTTGACCGAGCCGTCGCGCGGGGCCAGGGCGGTGATCTTCTTCTGCATCTTGTACTCGTGCAGCTCGTCCTCGAGCTGGCGCACGCGTGCGCGGAGTTTTTCGTTCTCGCGCTCGCGCTCCTCGGCACGCTCCTTCATATCGAGGATGCGCACCACGCCGGCAAGGTTGATGCCCTCGTCAGTCAGCTGGTTGATGAGCTCCAGGCGCTCGATATCGGCACGCGAATACAGACGCGTGTTGCCGCCCGAGCGCTGGGGGTTCACCAGGCCCTTGGACTCGTAGACGCGCAGAGTCTGCGGATGCATGCCGGTCAACTCGGCCGCCACGCTGATCATGTACAGCGGTTTATTCCTATTGTCCTCGGCCATGCTACCTGACCCCTTTCCGTCTCGTTATCGTCCATCATAAGCCCGCGGGCGCGGGTGTGCGCCACGACCGCCCTAGTACGTCGCCTTGTAACGGTTGACCTTCTCGCGATAATCGCGCGTGTCGACCTCGCGCAGCTTGGTCATGGCATCGCGCTCGTCATCGGATAGGTTCGTGGGGACCTGCACCTTGATCTCGACGAGCAGCGCGCCCGTACGGCCACGGTGCTTAACGTCGGGCGCCCCCATTTCCTTAAAGCGGAACTTCTTGCCCGTCTGGGTACCCGCGGGCACCTTCAGACGAACCGTCGCACCGCCGGGCGTCGGCACGTCCACCGTGCAGCCGAGCGCCGCCTCGTAGACCGAGACCGGTACCTCCATGGTCACGTCGGCACCTTTACGCTTAAACAGCGGATGCTCCTCCACGTGCGTGGTCACGACCAGGTCGCCGCGCTCGCCGCCGGCAACGCCATACTCGCCGCGACGTTTGTAGCGCAGCTTGCCGCCGTCGACCGCGCCCGCGGGCACCGAGACCGTAATGGTCTGCTGTTCGCCCGTCGAGGGAATGCGGTAGGTGACCTTGTGCGTCACGCCGCGAAACGCGTCCTCGGCCGTCACATCGACGGTCAGCGACAGGTCGCCGCCCTTGCGAGCGCGGCTGCGACCCGCGCCGGCACCGGCGTTACCCGCAGCCCCGGCAAAGCCCGAGCCCCAATCGCTGCCCCAGGCGCCGTTGCCGCTAAAGATGCTGTCGAAGATATCGCCCCAGCCGCTGGCGCCCGCGCCGGCACCGTAGCCGCCGCCATACGCGCCGCCTGCGCCCGGCATGCCGCCGAACATGAGCATCTGGTCGTACTCTTTGCGCTTCTTCTCGTCCGAAAGCGTCTCGTAGGCCTCGCTAATCTCCTTAAACTTAGCCTCGTCGCCGCCGGCATCGGGGTGATATTTTTGCGCGAGCTTGCGAAACGCGCTCTTGATCTCTTTGTCGGAGGCGCTCTTGGATACGCCCAGGATGTCATAGAAGGTTTTGCCTGCAGCCATCGTAGCTCCTCTCCTGTTACGTCCGCCGCCCCTGCGGACGGCGGCTCATGCTTTCATATGGCACTAGGTCAGAAAGGGCCCCGGGTGTTGCCCCGGGGCCCTTCTCAATTACTCCTCGGTGCTCTCAGCCGTATCGGCCGCAGCATCCTCGGGCGCCGCTTCGGGCTCCGGTGCGGGGCGCTTCTCGCCACCGTAGGTCACCGTCACCATCGCGGAACGCAGAATGCGATCCGCCATGCGGTAGCCCTTCTGGTACACGTCGTTGACGGTCTCGTCGTACTGCGATGCGTCCTCGACGCGACCCACAGCCTGGTGCTCGAGCGGATCGAACGCCTCGCCCTTGGGGTCGATGGGCTCAACGCCCTCGTGTGCAAACACGTCGAGCAGCTTGGCATGAACCGCATCGACGCCGTCGACGAACTGCTTAAAGTCGTCAGAAAGCTCTTGGCTGCGGGCATGGTCGATCGCGCGCTCGATATCGTCAACCACCGGCAGCAGCGCGGTGACGAGCTTCTCGGTCGCACGCTCGCGCTCGGCGATGCGCTCGCTGGCGGTGCGGCGACGGAAGTTCTCCCAGTCGGCCTGCAGGCGGGCGGTGCGCTCGGTAGCGTCCTTTGCCTTGTCCTCGGCGGCCTTCTGAGCCTCTGCCGCAGCATCGAGCTCGTTGCGCACGTCGGCAAGCTCCTTTTGGGCCTGCTCGAACTTGAGCTTAAAGTCATTGTCGGCGGCTTCCTCACCGGCGCGGATAGCGGCTTCCACCATCTCGTCCTCGGTCATCGTCGCCTCCTTGTTGGAATCCTCTACCTGGTTCTCGGCAGCCTCGGCGGCCGGGGCCTCGTTGGCCTCGGTATCGTCAACGGCCTCTACGGGAATCTTCACGTCCTTCTCCTCAGAGTCAACGGGGGCGGCGCCAGCGGCGGCCGCCTCCGTGCGAGCTTTACGGGCGGACATGATTATTTGTCCTCGTCGTCCACAACCTCGTAGTCGGCGTCGACAACGTCATCGTCGGCAGGCTGGGCACCGGCGGCGCCGTCGGTCTGCTGCTGAGCGTCGGCGTAGACAACCTGGGCCAGCTCGTAGGCCACGGACTGCAGGGACTCGCCAGCGGCCTTGATAGCCTCGACGTCAGAGCCCTCGAGCGCCTTCTTGGCGTCGGCGATAGCGGCCTCGGCCTTGGACTTCACGTCGGCGGAAACCTTGTCGCCCAGCTCGTTGAGGGTCTGCTCGGTGGAGTAGCACAGGCTATCGGTCTGGTTACGGACCTCGACCTCTTCCTTCTGCTTCTTGTCCTCCTCGGCATGAGCCTCGGCGTCCTTGACCATACGATCGACTTCGTCGTCGGACAGGGCGGTGGAGCCGGAGATGGTGATCTGCTGCTCCTTGCCGGTGCCCTTGTCCTTAGCGGAGACCTTGACGATGCCGTTGGCGTCGATGTCGAAGGTGACCTCGATCTGCGGCACGCCGCGGCGGGCAGCCGGGATGCCGGTCAGCTGGAACTTACCGAGCGACTTGTTATCGCGGGCAAGCTCGCGCTCGCCCTGGAGCACGTTGATCTCGACGCTGGTCTGGTTGTCGGCAGCGGTGGAGTAGACCTCGGTCTTGGAGGTCGGGATCGTGGTGTTGCGGTCGATCATCTTGGTCATGATGCCGCCCATGGTCTCGACGCCCAGCGACAGCGGGGTAACGTCGAGCAGCAGGATGCCCTCGACGTCGCCGGTGAGCACGCCGCCCTGGACGGCAGCGCCGTCGGCAACGACCTCGTCGGGGTTCACGGACATGTTGGGCTGCTTGCCGGTCATGGTCTTGACCAGATCCTGGACGGCGGGCATACGGGTGGAGCCGCCGACGAGGATGACCTCGGTCAGATCGGAGAGCTTAAGCTTAGCGTCGCGCAGGGCGTTGGTGACAGGCTGCTTGCAGCGCTCGAGCAGGTCGCGGGTGATCTTCTCGAACTCGGCGCGGGTCAGCGTGTAGTTGAGGTGCAGCGGGCCAGACTGGTTCATGGTGATGAACGGCAGGTTGATGGTGGACTGCTGGGCTGCGGAGAGCTCCTTCTTGGCGTTCTCGGCGGCCTCCTTCAGACGCTGCAGGGCCATGGGGTCCTGACGCAGGTCGACACCGTTCTCCTGCTGGAACTTATCGGCCATCCAGTCGATGACGCGCTGATCCCAGTCATCGCCGCCCAGGTGGTTGTCGCCCGAGGTGGACAGAACCTCAAACACGCCGTCGGCGAGGTCGAGGATGGAGACGTCGAAGGTGCCGCCGCCCAGGTCGAAGACCAGAATGCGCTGGTCGGTGCCCTGCTTGTCCAGGCCATAGGCCAGAGCAGCAGCGGTCGGCTCGTTGACGATACGCTTGACGTTGAGGCCGGCGATCTTACCGGCATCCTTGGTGGCCTGACGCTGGGCGTCGTTGAAGTAGGCCGGGACGGTGATGACGGCGTCGGTGACGGTCTCGCCCAGATACTTCTCGGCGTCGGCCTTCATCTTTGCGAGCGTCATGGCGCTCACCTGCTCGGCGGTGTAATCCTTGCCCTCGATATCGACGACGGCACGGCCACCCTGGCCCTCCTTGACCTCATACGGCACGGTCTTGATCTCGGAGGTGCACTCGGAGTACTTGCGGCCCATGAAGCGCTTGATGGAGAACACGGTGTTCTTGGGGTTGGTGACAGCCTGGTTCTTAGCGGCCTTACCCACGACGCGGTCGCCGTCAGCACGGAAGCCCACGACAGACGGGGTGGTACGGTCGCCCTCGGCGTTCACGATAATGGTCGGAGAACCGCCCTCGAGGACGGCCATAGCGGAGTTAGTAGTACCAAGGTCGATACCAAGAATCTTACTCATTAGAAATTCCCTCTCTCTTTTGCGTTCGCGCCGCCTCGACGGTCTGTCGTGTGGCGCTTCGGCTTGTCTTTCAGGATGTAGTGTATCCCCTTATGGGCCGGAATATACAAAATCTAAGTCAATTCATATAAGATTTCTTATCTCTGAGAGTTTAGGTTCTCAAATGCGCAGGTAGATGCACTGTTTGAGTTCTCGGCAGATCTATTGAGATCTATGTAGAGATGGCTGAGGTTTGGGCTTGGGAGCGCACATGGCGGCCCCGGGCTTCCCTGGGGAAAGTTCGACCCGTTTTTCGGCCAAATAATGGGATGCGGTTTCCGCAAGCACGCTCAATCGCCCTATATTTCAAGTCACCTATAGCTAACATTTGCGCAGCTCAACGGCCCCACCTGCGCGTTTTTTAGTAAACCTTGGCATACTCGGCGAACGGTATGAAGATGCCGGCCAGAGGGTATTGCAAACGGTCGCTCCCGTGGTATGTTTTTGCCCGAATCAAACCGGCGCGCATCGCCTGTAGCGTCGGTCAACAGAGAGGAAACTACCATGGCTCATCCCGTAATTGATGCCGACGAGTGCATCGCTTGTGGCGTTTGCGTCGACTCCTGCCCCGCTGGCGTTCTGGAGCTCCAGGACGTCGCTACCGTCGCTGACGAGGACTCCTGCGTCGCCTGTGGCGCTTGCCAGGACGCTTGCCCCGCCGGCGCGATCACCGAGATCGTCGAGGAGTAACAACTCCCCCGCTTGCACACTCACAAGTACACCGTGCACAAAAGGAGGCCTCCGCATCGCCGCGGAGGCCTCCTTTTGCATGTGTTCTAGGACAAATCATCCTCGTAGGGCATTAAATCGGCAAGGTAGCCCTTCTCCTTGAGCATGGCCTCGATCTCGTCGAGGGTTTGCTCATCCTCTGCCGCAATGCGATGGAAGTGATAGCCGCTCGTCACCGTTAATAGTGGAAAGCTCTTGCCGCTCTCGATATCGTGCAGGTAGCGCTCAACATCGCGACGATTGCGAATGTCCAGGTCGGCCGTGATCTTACCGTACACGCGGTGATTGACGATCACGTTGAGCACGGCGCCGCCGGCGTCGACGATACTCGTGAGCTCATCGCCTGCCTGCTCAACGCTGTGGCGAACCTTGACCAAGCGCGTGGGCACGGCGGGGCTGCTGGGGGCCTCCTGTAGTACATAGCCGCGATTGGTGGCGACGATATCGTGCCCGTCAGCGCGCAGCAGGGCGATGTCCTGCACCACGACCTGACGGCTCACGCCCACCTCGCGGGCAAGCGCACTGCCCGAGACAGGATCTTTGGCCCCCTCGAGCACGGCCATGATGGCACGGCGACGCTCGCGGGCGTCCATTATTTACCGTCCAGCAGACGCAGGTGCTTGAGCGAGAGGTCGAGAATCGGCGCAGAGTGCGTCAACGCCCCCGAACTGATAAAGTCAACACCCAGGTCGGCCAGGGCACGAATGTTGTCGGCGTCTACGTTGCCCGAGCACTCGGTCTTAGCACGACCGGCGATAAGCTCAATCGCTGCAGCCATGTCGTCGTGGGTCATGTTGTCAAGCATGATGATATCGGCACCGGCCTCCACGGCCTCGCGTACCATGTCCAGGTTCTCGCACTCAATCTCGACCGTCGTGGTAAACGACGCATGGGCGCGCGCCATCTCGATCGCGCGCGCCACGCCACCGGCGGCATCGATGTGGTTGTCCTTGAGCATGACGGCCGTCGACAGGTTGTAGCGATGGTTGCTGCCACCGCCGATCTCGACTGCTGCCTTCTCGAAGACGCGCATGCCCGGCGTGGTCTTGCGCGTGTCGACAAGCACGGTCTTGGTGCCCTCGAGCGCGGCCGCCATCCGATGCGTGTAAGTAGCGATGCCGCTCATGCGCTGCAGGTAGTTGAGCGCCACGCGCTCGCCCGAAAGCAATACGCGCGCATCGCCGCGCACCTGGCCCACGTGGTCACCGGCGTGCACCTCGTCGCCGTCCGCGACATCGAACAACACGGAGCTCTGCGGATCCAGCAGCTCAAAAGTGCGAGCGAACACATCCAAGCCGGCGATGATGCCATCGGCCTTGGCGATGAGCTCAACGGTAGCGGGGCGCGCCGTAGGGCACACGCTCGCCGTACTCACGTCCTCAAACGTGATGTCCTCGCGCAGAGCCTGCAAAATCAGATCATCGACGACGAGCTTCATGGTAATGGGATTCATGGTCTACTCCTCCACGGCCTGCGTGCCGGCCGCACGGGCCAAATCATCGATTGCAAGGGTCTCGGCGCCCAGGGCGCGATGACGCCCGTCAAGCGCGGGCTCGCCCGCCTGCTCCACGGCGAGCGACTCGCCGGTGCGCATGCACCAGGCGGCACGGCGGCCCCAAACCAGGGACTCGAGCAGGCTGTTGGAAGCCAGGCGATTCTTGCCGTGAACGCCGTTGCAGGCCGTCTCGCCCGCGGCGTAGAGCTCGGGCATCGAGGTGCGGCCGTCCTTATCGACCCATACGCCACCCATAAAGTAGTGCTGCGTGGGCGTAACGGGGATGGGCTCGTCCAAGATGTCGCGGCCGTCCTCCAGGCAGCGCGCGCGAATGTTGGCAAAGTGCCCGGTCACCACATCGCGCTCGACGGGGGCAAAACTCAGCCACTCGTGCTCGGTACCGTCCTGCTTCATCTGCTCGCGAATAGCGGCAGCGACCACATCGCGCGGCTGAAGCTCGTCGGTAAAGCGCTCGCCGGCGGCGTTGAGCAAAATCGCGCCCTCGCCGCGGCAGCTCTCGCTGATCAGGAAGGTGCGACCCGGCTGCGGCGAGAACAGCCCCGTGGGGTGAATCTGCACGTAGTCCAGGTGCTCCATCTTAATGCCATGCTCCTGAGCGATGTAGCATGCATCGCCCGTGAGCTGCGGGTAGTTAGTCGAATGGTCGTACACGCCGCCGATACCGCCTGTCGCCCACAGCGTGCGGCGGGCATGAATCTTAAACGGCTCGCCGGCATGCACGCCCTCGGCGGCATTTGCCAGCTCGTCGGCGGGACGAACCGAGTTGTCCTCGTCCACGGAAACGGCGACGACACCGACACACACCGTGACGCCGTCACGCTCGCCCGTCAGGATGTCGGTCATGGCCACGTGCTCCAAAATCTGCACGTTATCCAGCTTGCGAACGGCCTGGAGCAGCTTGGTCGTGATCTCCTTGCCCGTAATGTCGGCATGGAAGGCAATACGCGGACGGCTGTGCGCGCCCTCGCGGGTAAAGTTGAGGCTGCCGTCGGCCTTGCGCTCAAAATCCACGCCCATCGCTAGCAGATCGTTGATGACCGAACGGCTCGAACGGATCATGATGTCGACGCTCTCGCGGCGATTCTCGTAGTGGCCGGCGTGCATGGTGTCCTCAAAGAAGGCATCGTAGTCCGAGCCCTCGGGCAGTACGCAGATGCCGCCCTGCGCGAGCATCGAATCGCACTCGTCGACAGCGCCCTTGGAGAGCATGATCACGCGCGTGCTCGTCGGCAGGTTGAGAGCCGCGTACAGGCCCGCCACGCCACAGCCGGCAATGACGACGTCGCACTCCATGTCGGGGTATTGTTTGGTTTCCACAGGAATCCTCTCCCTTGTAATGTGACATGCGGGACTGTCCCTCATGTCACATTGTTCTAGCGCGCTGCGTACTCGAGCATACGGTCGAGCGTGAGCTTGGCCTGGTCTGCCGCCTCGTCCGAGACGCCGATCTGCACCTCGCCCTCGCCCGTCTCCAGGCAGCGCACGAGCTTTTCGAGCGTGATGAGGTCCATGTTGACGCAGGTGGGCTGCACCGCGGGGAAGTGGAACTTCTTGCCGGTGCCCTGGCAGCGGCGCTCGAGCTCGTAGAGCACGCCGCGGACCGTCACGATAATGAACTCGCTGGCGTCGGACTCCTCGGCATACTTGATGATGCCGGCGGTGGAGCCGATGTAGTCGGCCTCGGCCAGGACGTCGGCCTTGCACTCAGGATGCGCCAGCACGAGCGCGTCGGGGTGGGCCTCCGTCGCGTCGACGATCTGCTCGACGGTGATGATGTGATGGCGCGGGCAGTAGCCGTTGTTGAGAATGACGTGCTTTTGCGGCAGCTGCTCGGCTACGAAGCGGCCCAGGTTTTGGTCGGGGATGAACAGGACGTGCTGCTGCGGCAGCTCGGACACGATCTTGACGGCGTTGGAGCTGGTGACGCACACGTCGCTCCAGCTCTTGATCTCGACCGTGGAGTTGACGTAGCAGACCACGGCAAGGTCGTCACCGTACTCGGCGCGCGCCGCGTCGACCGTCTCACGCTTGACCATGTGCGCCATGGGGCAGTCCGCGCCCGGCTCGGGCAGCAGCACGGTCTTGGTGGGGTTGAGCAGCTTGGCGCTCTCGCCCATAAACTCCACGCCGCACAGCACGATAGTCTGCTGCGGTAAGCTCTTGGCAAGCTTTGCCAAGTAGAAGCTGTCGCCGACGTAATCGGCAACGGCTTGGACCTCGGGCGCCACATAGTAGTGCGCCAGAATCACCGCATCACGCTGGGTTTTTAATTGCTGAATGGCCTCGACGAGCTCTGCGGGCACCAGTGCCGCGCGCTCCGTTGCCGTCGTTGCCGATGCTAGGCCGGCCGCGATATCGCGTGCAAGCTCCGACGCATCCATGTTCGCGCTCTGTGCCATCAAGGCCCCTCTCTTTTGGCGAATCTTGGGGCTTTAGTATGACACCTGGCTTTACAGCTGACAAGACAGCTGTAAAGCCAGGTGTAAAGTTGAAATAAAGATTCGATCATGCGGCAAGTCCATTTTCGAACTGGCAAGCTGAGGATAGCCGAGCTCTCGATAGCGCAGGAGGCATCTTTCGCCACCGCAATACCGCTCGGCGCGAGTTGCGCACCGTGAGGCACGAACGGGCGCTCCCCCGCGAGTGGTCCGCGCCCAATGTGGCAAAATCGAACTACTAAGGGGGCTCAGAATGCTCAAGATTATTGCCTGCGACGATGACGTCGCTTTTCTAGATAGACTGCACCGGATGATCGACCGTTGGTCGATCGAGACGGGCACGGCGGTCGATGTTGCGCTCGTCACGCGCGGCGAGGACCTGCTGGCGCGCCATGCCGCGTCGCGCGCCGACATCATCCTGCTCGACATGATCATGCCGCTCGTCAACGGCATGGACACCGCACGCGAATTGCGCCAGGCCGACACCGCCGTGCGCCTGGTGTTCCTTACCTCGTCGCCCGAGTTTGCACTGGAGTCCTACGAGGTCCGCGCCTTCGACTATCTGCTCAAGCCCGTGACTTACGAACGCCTGGCGCAGTTACTCGACGAACTTTCGAGCATGCGCCCGGCGGCAACCGACGAGCTCGTGATCAAAACGTCCTTTGGCTACCACGCCCTGCGCCTGTCCGACATCGAATATGCCGAGGCGCGCAACAAGCACGTGGTCTTCCACCTGCGCGACGGACGCGATATCGAGGCACTCGAGTCGTTCCGCAGCGTCGAGGACCGTTTGGCGCAAAATGCCACCTTCTTTAAATGCCACCGTAGCTACCAGGTCAACTTGCGCAACATCGACCACTTCGATCGCACGGACATCGTCATGCGCTCCGGCGCGTGCATTCCGCTGTCGCGCAGCAGCAAGCAGGGGTTCCAAGACGCCTACTTTGCGGTGCGCTTCGAGGGCGGGAGGCGCTGATGATCTCCTCGGTCGAAATGGTCCTTTGGGCAATCCACCACGCCACAACGCTACTCTTTGGCGTCTTTGCTTCGGCGGCGCTATGCGGTATCGAAATCAATCGACGCCATGCACTCGAGTTGGTGGGGGTCGGAGCCGCAACCGGCGCTGCCTTTTCGATCGCCAATGTCGTTGGCGGAGAGCTTTTTGCCCGTCAGGTCTATCCGCTCGTCGTGCACCTGCCGCTTACCGTCTACCTGTGTGCGCGCTACCGTCTGAGCCCGCTGCTCGCGGCATTGGGCGTCACCAGCGCCTATCTGAGCTGTCAGTTCAGCAACTGGATGGGCATCGCCGCCTTTGCCGCAACCGATTCGCAGATCGCGTACTATCTGGCGCGCATCGCGACCACGCTCGGCGTCTTTGCCGTCCTGCTGCATTGGGCCGGCGACATTGGACCCCGCCTGGCGATTAAAAGCCCCACCGAGCTGAGCATCCTTTTAATCCTGCCGCTCGTCTATTACATCTTTGACTACGCCACCAACGTCTACACCACGCTGTTCCACTCGGGCTCGGTGGTGACAGTTGAGTTTTTGGCATTTGCGCTCTGTGCCTTCTATCTTATGTTTCTTGCCGTTTACCTGCGCGAATACGAAGAAAAAGAGGCTGCCGAGCGTGAACGCTGGATGCTCGAGACACGCGATAGCTCGGCCATGAAGGAACTCGATGCATGGCGCCAGTCCGGACGCGAGCTGTCGATTCTGCGCCACGACATGCGGCACTTCTTGCGCGGTCTGGCCGTCTTGATCGAAGAAGGCCGCACCGACGAGGCACTCGATCGCATCGATACGCTATGCGAGGCCAACGACCGCACCGCCGTGCGCCGCTACAGCGCCAACGAGACCGTCAACATCGCGCTTTCGTCGTTTGGCTCGGATATCAGCAAGCGCGGCATTTCCGCCGACTTGCGCGCCGCCGTGCCCCAGAGCGTGCATGTGGCCGATGTCGACCTGTTCAGCGTGCTTTCGAATGCCCTGGAAAACGCCATTGCCGCGGCGAGCACCGCCCCCGAGGGCAAGCGCTTTGTCGATCTTGATCTGCGGTTTGAGGACGGGCAGCTGCTGCTTTCGGTTTCCAACACATTTGGACGGGCGCCGCACATGGTCGACGGCATGCCCGTGGCTCAGCACGCCGGTCACGGCTTTGGCACCAAGAGCATTAAACTCGCCGTGGAGCGCATGAACGGCAACTGCCAGTTCCGCATTAACGGCGATCGGTTTGAGCTGCGCGCTGTGATGTAAGGGCGCGGGCGCGACGGATTTGCGTTCCGCGGGTACGGCTCGCCCGCTCGGGGTCGTTTGTCGACGCGGGCTCGCTACAGCGGAGCGGCCGCCGGGGTCAGCTGCTTGATGTAGGCCCACATACGCTGCTTAGCCGCTTTGTCGGTCAGCGCCGCCTCAAAGCCATCGAGCGCGAGCACGCGGCGGCCCTGCACATGGGCGACCAGGCCGGGCTTGAGCATGGCGGTGTCGAAGTCATCAATCGCCACGAGCATATCGGCGTAGGTTTCGCGCATGACATCGGCCGCGCTGTTATCGAGCAGCAGCACCGCCTCGGGATCCAGAGCCTCAAGCGCCTCGCGGAACAGCTCGCACGGCAGAGTCTCGCCCACCGAGACCGCTCCGTCACCTGTGCCGGCGACGCTTGCCAGCACGCAAAAATCCTCGGGCGCGTAGCCGATGGCCCCAAGCGCCTTGCGCAGCGCAGCACCGTCCGGACCGGCAGCCAGCTCGCCGCCCGAACGCTCGGCCTCGTCCAAATCGCCTTTGACCAGCACGATCGGCGAGCACGCGTTGCCCACGATGCGCACGCCACGGACCGCAAGCGATGTGAGCTCCTGCTCGGCCGCCTGGGCGATGGCTTCTTTTTTCTGGCTTTGTGACGTGGACATGCGCTCTCCAATCGTTTGCGTGCCCACCATTATATAAAAGAGCTGCCCGCGAGTGGTTGCTTTGCGGGCGGCTGGGTATAAGCACGGTCGTACTGAGTTTTACGCGGCCGAGCCGCGTCGTATTATGGAGGTCACCATGGCTGACATTAAGCAGATTACCCCCGAGAACTTCGATTCCATCGTTAACGACAGCCTGCCCGTGCTGGTCGATTTTTGGGCACCCTGGTGCGGGCCCTGCCGATCGCTCTCGCCCATCGTGGACGAGGTAGCCGATGAGCTGGCGGGCAAGCTTGCCGTTGCCAAATGCAACGTCGACGACAACCAGGACCTGGCCATGAAGTATGGCGTCATGAGCATCCCCACGCTGATTGTGTTTAAGAACGGCGAGGAGATTGACCGCTCGGTTGGCGCTCTGCCCAAGGCGAGGCTGCAGGCGCTGCTGGAGAAGCATCTGTAATACGCTTGTTACTTGCCCGCCGTCCATGAGCGGTTTTGCACCGCTCGCCGGACTGCCGGGTGCGGCGCGTGCGACCACGGATAGTATGGTAGTTACAAAAAGCCCCCAGTGAACGGGTGCGAGTCGCACAGACTCGCACCCGTTTTCTTATGCAGCGGCGCGCAGAGCGGGCGTAGTAAAATCTGAACCACTGGATTACCGTCCACACAAGGAGATTTCCCATGCATGATGTTGGAATGAACATGAGCCAGCTTGCCATGAGCGTCAAGCAGGTCGACGACACCATCGAACTCGCTCACGAGTGGAGCCATCAGTTGCTGCATGCGACCGAGAATTTTGACATGGAGCGCATCGGCGCCAAGCTCGAGGCAGCCATGGCCGCGCTGCACGAGGCCCACGACGCACTCGAGGGCTACGAAGAGGCCATCGAGGCCGACCACAACTCCGTCGGCTCCGTGAAGCTGGTGTAACGTGGCCGAACACGAGCACGGCTGCGGGTACGAGCACGAGCATCCGCACGGGGCGGACGGTGACGCGGGCTGCCACTGTAGTGGTTCCGGCTCCGAACTGGTCCGCTTTTCGGTTACCGCACCGGACGACTTGCTGCGCCGTTTTGACGAACAGATCGCGCGCCGCGGCGACGTGGCCAACCGCTCCGAGGCTGTGCGCGACCTGATTCGCGCCTCGATCGCCAAGGAGCAGATGCGCACGCCCGATGAGCATGTTATCGGGTCGCTCACCATGATCTACGACCACCATACCGGCGACCTGACGCGCCGTCTGGACGAAGTGCAGCACGACTACACCGACGAGATCGTATCGACCATGCACGTGCATCTGGATCACCACAACTGCTTGGAGATTCTGGCGCTCAAGGGTCGCGGCGAGCGCGTCTACGAACTAGCCGACCGTCTGCTGGGCCTGCGCGGCGTTAAGCACGGCGAGCTCACGTGTGCCGCCACCAAGCAGAGCCTGGGGCTGTAGCGCACCTGTCCCTATTTGGTCGGTTGTGATGAGGGGTGTCGCATGCGACATGTGCATATTCATGTAACGGGCATTGTGCAGGGCGTTGGCATGCGGCCGTTTGTGTATCGCGAGGCCATGGCGCATGGCATTTGCGGATGGGTGCTCAACGCGGGCGACGGCGTGCATATCGAGGCGCACGCTCCGGCCGATGCGCTCGATGCTTTTGTTGCCGCGCTTTCTGAGCATGCGCCCGCGGCGGCTCGCGTTGAGCGAGTCGATATTGCGGATTTGAAGCCTGGCGGCTGGAGCGCTACCGATGAGCAGGGCTTTCGTATTGTGGCATCGCAGGACCAGACCGCGCACACGACGCTCGTCTCGCCCGATATCGCCACCTGCGATGATTGTCTGCGCGAGTTGTTCAACCCCGCCGATCGGCGCTATCACTACCCCTTTATCAACTGCACTAACTGCGGGCCGCGCTTTACCATCATCCGCTCGCTGCCTTACGATCGAGCGGCCACCTCGATGGATTGTTTTCCCATGTGTCCCAAGTGCGCCGCGGAGTATGCCGACCCACTCGACCGGCGTTTTCACGCGCAGCCCGATGCCTGCTTTGATTGCGGGCCGCATATTACGTGGCGCGAGGCTGTGAACGGCAATGCGTGCGGGAATTCGTCCGCGACACCGGCCGTCGGCACCACACGCGAGGCCAGCGACGCCATTATCGACCGCTGTGTTGAGTTGCTGGCCGGTGGCGGTATCGTCGCCATCAAGGGGCTGGGCGGATTTCACTTGGCATGCGACGCCTCCAACGAGCAGGCGGTAGCCGAGCTTCGCCGCCGCAAACGCCGCAGTAACAAGCCGCTTGCCGTTATGGTGCGCGACCTTGCCGACGTTGAACGCCTATGCCATGTCAGCGACGTTGAGCGCGGCTTGCTGGCCGGCAGCATTCGCCCCATTGTGCTGCTGCGCCGACGTGCTGCTTGCGAGAGCGGCGGCTCCCCCGACGCCCTCGCGCTCGCGCCGTCCGTCGCGCACGACCTTCCAGAGCTCGGTGTTATGCTCCCCTACACCCCGCTTCAGCATCTGTTGCTTGCCGCGGCAGAAGCCCGCGGTATGCACGCGCTCGTCATGACCAGCGGAAACCTGAGCGAAGAGCCCATCGAGACCGATGACGATCTTGCCTGGGAGCGCCTCGTTGCCGCCGGCATCGCCGATGCGTTGCTCGGCAACGACCGCGCGATCCTCTCGCGCTACGACGACTCTGTAGTGCGCGTGGTCGACGGCGCCGTTATGCCCGTGCGCCGCGCTCGCGGATATGCACCCCAGCCGTTGCCGTTGCCGGCGCTCGACGGCGCTCCGTCCTGCGTGCTCGCCTGCGGGCCACAACAAAAGGCCACGATTGCGCTCACGCGTGAAGGGACGAACGGCGAGGCAACCTGTTTTGTGTCGCAGCATATCGGCGATGTTGAAAACGGCGAGACCTTCGATGCCTGGAACGCCGCGCGCACGCGCTTGGAAGATCTCTTTGACTTGGCGCCCGCCGCCTTGGCCTGCGATTTGCACCCCAGCTATCTATCGAGCCAGTGGGCGCGCGAGCAGGCACGGGAGCACAATCTGCCGCTCGTCGAGGTGCAGCACCATCATGCGCATATCGCGAGCGTAATGGCCGAGGCCATCGCCGCGGGCCAGCTTACAACCGACGCGCGTGTCCTTGGCATCGCCTTTGACGGCACCGGCGCCGGCACCGACGGCACCATATGGGGCGGTGAGTTTCTTATCGCCGGCCTTGCCGATTTTGAACGCGCCGCGCACCTGCGCACCTGGGCGCTGCCAGGCGGTGCCGCATCCGTGCGCGATGCCCGGCGCAACGCCTTTGCCCTGCTGAGCGAGCTCGGCCTGCTCGAGCATCCGGGTGCCGCGGGGCTATTGGACACCCTCGACGAGCAAACACGCAGCGTGACAGCCACCATGATCGAGCGCGGCATCAACAGCCCGCGTACCAGCAGCATGGGGCGTCTCTTTGATGCCGCGGCAGCAATTCTGGGCATCTGCGACAAGGCAACCTACGAGGGCGAGCCTGCCATAGAACTCGAAGCCGCCGCCTGGCGCGCGTTCAGCAGTGAAAGTGCCTGCCCCACCGGCAATATGGCCAGCTTTTCCGTAACCGAATCATCCCGTCCGGACGACTTCCATGTTCTGAACTCCAGACCGCTTTTTGAGGCGCTTTTGGAGGGAATCAGGACCGGCGTGCCCGCCGGCAAGCTCGCGCTCGACTTCCATGTCACCATCGCACGCGCGTCGGCCCGCATCGCAAGCGAGATCTGCGTCCGTGAAGACCTCGACACCGTCGCGCTCTCGGGCGGCGTGTTCATGAACCGACTTTTGCTTCGGCTCCTTACCCACGAACTCAAAGACGCCGGTCTTGCCGTCTTGGTCTCCCACGCCGTGCCCGTCAACGACGGCTGCATAGCCTACGGTCAGGCCGCCATCGCTCGCGCTCGCCTCGCGCAGACAGCATCGCGATAGGCTGTTTTGCCAGCCTGCGCGCCGCCGTCTCACAGGTGTAACGCGTTTGCTCGTGACTCCCGCGAGCGCTACCATCAACTGATGGGTAATTAGGCGCCTATCCAGCGCAAAACGTATAAAAGGGGAACATTATGTGCCTTGCCGTTCCCGGTAAAGTGGTCAAACGCGACGACGACCTTAAGGCGACCGTCGACATGATGGGCATCGAGCGCCCCGTTTCGCTGCGCCTCGTGCCGACGGCACAGGTAGGCGACTATATTCTCGTGCACGCCGGCTTTGGCATTCAGATTGTCGACGAGCAGGAAGCGCAAGAGACACTCGAGCTGGTCAACACCATGATCGAACTGGCCGAAGAAGACCAGCTGACCACCAATCCGGCGGAGGCTTACTAGTGGCGCCCGAGCAGCCGGCTCGCTCCGGTATCGACTTCTCGGCATTCCGCGATCCCAAGCTGGCTCGCGAGCTCATCGAGCGCATTCATGAGCTTGTCGGCGACCGCGCCATCAACCTTATGGAAGTCTGTGGCACGCATACCGTGAGCATCGGGCGCTATGGCTTTCGCTCCATTATGCCTGCCGGGCTCAAACTGCTGAGCGGACCGGGCTGCCCCGTCTGCGTTACCGCCAACCGTGACATCGACCACGCAATCGCGCTCGCCAACATAGACGGCGCCATCATCACCACCTTTGGCGACATGATGCGCGTGCCCGGATCGTCCACCTCGCTCGCTGCGCAAAAGGCGGCGGGGCGCGACATCCGCATCGTCTACTCTCCGCTCGACGCACTCGACATTGCCGAGCAAAACCCCGATCGCCCGGTCATTTTTATGGGCGTGGGCTTTGAGACCACAACGCCCACCATCGCCGCCGCCATTTTGGAGGCCGATGCACGCGGACTCCAGAACTTCTCGGTCTACTGCGCCCACAAGACCACGCCGCCGGCGCTGCGCGCCATCGCCAACGATCCCGAGACCACTATCGACGGCTTTATCCTGCCGGGCCACGTCGCCACCATCACGGGCTTGGCGCCCTTTAGCTTTTTGGTCGACGAGTTCGATACCCCGGGCGTGGTCACGGGATTTGAACCAGTCGATATCCTGCAAGGCATCTGCATGCTGGTCCAGATGGTTGTCGAGGGCAGGCCCGCGATCGACAACGCCTACCGCCGTGGCGTCAACGCAGACGGCAACCCCGTGGCGCGCCAGCTGATCGAGCAGGTGTTTGAGCCATGCGGTACCACGTGGCGCGGGCTGGGGCCGATTGCCAACTCGGGCCTTTCCATCCGCCCCGAGTTCTCGCGCTTTGATGCCCGCGCTCGCTTTGACGTGCCCGTTGAGGCGACGGTCGAGCCGCGTGGGTGCCGCTGCGGCGACGTGCTGCGCGGTGCCATCACGCCGAGCGACTGCCCGCTGTTCGGCCACGCTTGCACACCCGAGCATCCCGTCGGCCCCTGCATGGTGAGTTCCGAGGGCAGCTGTGCAGCATATTTCCGCTACCGAGGCTGTTAGGTTCCGCCGTTCTAACGAACGGCGGACCGGTCGACGCTGCACCTCACCCATATAATTCCGTCCTCGATTGGAGTTTTCGATATGTCCCGTACTGCCACCGATAGCACTGTCCTGTTGGGCCACGGCTCCGGCGGCCAGATGATGAAACGCATCATCGATGAGGTCTTTTTGGATGCCTTTGGGTCGCCCGAGCTGCTCGAAGGCAACGACGCCGGCGTCGCCGCGCTGCCCGCGAGCGGGCGCATCGCCATGTCGACCGACAGCTTTGTAGTCTCGCCGCAGTTCTTCCCCGGTGGCAACATCGGCCGCCTCGCCGTGTGCGGAACCGTCAACGACGTCGCGACCTCGGGCGCTAACGTGCGCTACCTCTCATGCGGCTTTATCCTCGAAGAGGGCTATCCCATGGACAAGCTGCGCCAGATTGTGCAGACCATGGCCGAAACGGCACATGAGGCAGGCGTGAAGATTATCACCGGCGACACCAAGGTGGTCGAGCGTGGCGGTGCCGACGGCGTCTACATCAATACCGCTGGCGTAGGCGAGGTGCCCGCAGGCGTGACGCTCAGCGGTGCCAACTGCCGGCCCGGCGACGTCATCCTGGTGTCGGGCACACTCGGCGACCACGGCATCGCCATCATGAGCCAACGCGAGGGCCTGGCGTTTTCGAGCGGCATCGAAAGCGATGCCGCGCCGCTCAACCACCTGATTGCCGATGTGCTTGCCGCAGCACCCGACACACGCTGCTTCCGCGACCCCACGCGCGGTGGCCTGGCCTCGACGCTTAACGAGTTTGCGCAGGCCAGCGGCGTTGCCATGGAGGTCGACGAGGATGCCGTGCCCGTGCGCCCCGACGTGCAGGCCGCCTGCGAGATGCTCGGCTACGATGTGCTGCAGGTGGCAAACGAGGGCAAGATGGTTGCCGTCGTGCCGACCGAGCAAGCCGATGCCGCGCTGAGCGCCATGCGCGCCGCCCGCTACGGCGAGAATGCCGCCATCGTCGGTCGCGTGCTGCCACTTGCCGAGGGCGCCCGTCCCTCCGTGCGCGTACGCACCGGCTGGGGCTCGACCCGTATCCTCGACATGCTTGTGGGAGAACAACTGCCGAGGATTTGCTAACGACAAAGGCTCAGGGCTATTAAAGATAATCAGATTCCAAACATGCCCGGCACGCATGCCCAGTATCATGGGGTGCGTTTTACAACTCAAGCGGCAGGAGCACCCATGGCAGCAGCTTTTTCCCATGTGATCTTTGATCTGGATGGCACCATCCTCAACACGCTCGAGGACCTGGCGGCCGCCAGCAACCATACCTGCGAGATGCACGGCTGGCCCACGTTTGCCGTAGACGAGTACCGCTACAAGGTGGGAAACGGCATGCTCAAGCTGGTCGAACGCTTTATGCCTGCCGAGTATGCGGGCGACGGTCGCATGTTTGAGCAGACGCTTGCCGAGTTTAGGGCCTATTACGGCGAGCACAAGGAGGACCACACTGCCCCCTATGCCGGTACTATCGAGATGCTCGACCGCCTGCGCGCCGCGGGTGTGCAGCTTGCCGTGCTCACTAACAAGGACCACGTCTCGGCCGCTCCGCTTATCGAGAAATACTTTGGTTCCGAGCGCTTTGCGCTGGTGCAGGGCCGCGTCGATGCGTTTCCTCCCAAGCCCGAGGCACCTGTTACGCTGCATGTGATGAAAGAGCTAGGCGCCGACCCGGCAACCACGCTCTATGTGGGCGATTCCAATGTCGACGTCCTGACCGGTCACAATGCCGGCCTCAAGAGCGCCGGTGTCAGCTGGGGCTTCCGCGGCCGCGCAGAGCTGGAGTCCGCCGGCGCCGACTACGTGGTGGACACCCAAGACGAACTCTCGGCGCTGATTCTGGGCGAGTAGCGGGGCTGTCGCTCAACACGGCTGGATAGATTCTGTCGCGCGGAAAGCGCATCCCGTTTTGCCGCCTCAGAATGGGATGCGCTTTCCGGTTGAGCCTTGTCGGGGAAACGGCATCCCGTTTCAGAGCAATATTCCGGGTCGCACTTTCCGCAACCCAACCCATCCGGAAACCGCGACCCGCTATTCGGCCAAATACCGGCTCGTATTTTCCCGACCGCTCGATGCGACACAGGCTCAAGGAGTGTCCCCAACTGCCGGCAGAAAAGAAACGTCCCCAAGTGCCGCCCCAATGACTACCATGGCAACGCCGCAGGTAGAGGACGGACAGCGAGCGGGCACCAGAGCGAACAAATTGGCATGAAAAGAGGACGGCATAGACCTTCTGGTCATGCCGTCCTCTTTGAATGACAAGTTGTCGCTCTGGTGCCCGCGCAGCGTCGAGCAGTTGCGGCGTTTGGTAAAACGCCGCAACAAACTAGCTCAGCATTGCATCCATCATCTCGGAGTTGACAGAGTCGTCGGCAGACCACTCGCCGTCGTCGTTGCAGGTGTACTTGAAGATAACCGTGGTCTTCCTGGGCTCGGTGGCCTTGGTCACATCGACCATAACCTGACCGGCCATCTTGTACAGCTCGTCATCGGAAGGAACCGTGTCAAGCGCAGCGACCTTCTCCTGATACTGAGTGGAGAAGTCCTCGACGATCTTGTTCATAGACTTGCATGTGATAGAGACCTCGGCGGTCGCGACACCCTTGTCCTCGTCGACCGTCACGTCGCCGATCTTGTAGTCAAAGCCCTCGAGATAGGTCTTGGCGTACTCCTTGGGATCGATACCCAGCTGCTCGAACTCGTCGCCCGAAGCCTCCTCCAGACCAGAGAGGAAGTCGTCGCCACCGTTCTTGACCTCGTCAAACTGCGTCGTAAGATCCTCGGTGATGAGCTCCTCAACCGAAGGACCTCCACAGCCGGAAAGCACGACCACGCATGCAACCAAGACGGCCATGAGGGGCGCAAGCAGCAGCTTCTTTTTCATGTTGTTCCTCCCGATGAGCGGCACCGCGCTTCCCGGACGCGGCGCACGTTGTAATAAGTAAGCCCATACTATCAACTTATGAACGCCCTCGGCAACGCGAAGGCGCGGTCGGTTCGTTTTAGCGTCCGAACGGTTTGCAAGCCCGCCCAACGTGCAATAAAACGCTTCCCCGCGGTGCAATAAAAAAGGTGGCCGGAAAACCCGACCACCCTTGCACATCCTTTGGATGCCGCAGTTTACTTGCGGACGACCTTAACGATGGCGTCACCGGCGGCGACAGCGGAGTCGGCCTCGACGGCGAGTTCGACATCGGCAAACTCGGCGGTGTTGGACACGGCCACGACGACGCAGTCCTTGTAGCCGGCAGCGGCGATCTTGGCGCGGTCGATCTTGAGCATGGGCTGGCCAGCCTTTACGACGTCGTCGGCCTTGACGAAGCCCTCGAAGCCATCGCCGTTCATGTTGACGGTATCGACGCCAACATGCACCAGAACCTCGATGCCGCTATCGGACTGCAGACCCACGGCGTGGCCCATGGTGACGGTCACCTTGCCGTCGCAGGGAGCGTAGACCAGATCGTCCTCGGGCCACACGGCGCAGCCCTTGCCCAGGACCTCGCCGCCAAAGACGGGATCGGGCACGTCGGCCATCTTGATGACCTTGCCCTTGACGGGCGAGCACAGCACGTCGGCGCCGGCAGAAGCAGAGATGGAGGACGGAGCAGCGGCAGTCGCGGGCTCAGCCTTCTTCTTGAACATGTCAAACAGACCCATACGTTTTCTCCTCTTGATTAAGCGCAACGTTGTGCGCATGCCTATGGTGATTATAGTGCCAAATGGTTCAAATGCTAAGGTGGGGACTCGAATCGCGAGCCCATCCCAACGCTTTTCCCCGGTGGCACTCATATTGTCGATTAATCCAGGCCCTCGGCACCGTTGGACTTGATGATCTTCTGGTAGGCGTAGAAGCTGTCCTTGCGGCGGCGCTCGTAGGTACCGGTGCCGTCGTCGTACTTATCGACGTGGATAAAGCCGTAGCGCTTGCGCATCTCGCCGGTGCCGGCGGAAACCAGGTCGATGGGGCCCCACCAGGTGTAGGCAATCAAATCGACGCCGTCCTCGATGGCCTCGCCCATGGCCTTGACGTGGCTCTGCAAGTAGGCGATACGATACGGGTCGTGGATGGAGCCGTCCTCCTCGACCTCGTCGTAGGCGCCCATGCCGTTCTCGACCACCATCAGCGGAATCTCGTAGCGGGCGTAAATCTCGTTGAGGGCGATGCGCAGACCCAGCGGATCGATCTGCCAGCCCCAGTCGGTGGACTCCAGATAGGGATTCTTGCCGCCAAAGGTCATGTTGCCCTCGGTCATCTCGTGATCCTTGTGGGTGCCCACGGTGCCGGACATGTAGTAGCTAAAGGTGTAGAAATCGACCTTGCCGTCGGCGATATCCTGCAGGTCACCGTCCTCCATCACAAGCTCGACATCGTTCTCGGCCCAGAAGCGCTTGGCATAGAACGGATACTTGCCGCGCACCTGCACGTCGGAGCAGTACCAGTTCATGGTATTCATCTCCTGCTGCGTGGCGAACACGTCGGCCGGATCGCACGTGGCGGCATAGGAGAGGATGAAGCAGTCCATGTTGCCCATCTTAAACTGCGGATAGTGCTCGTGGGCATAGCGCACGACGCGGCCGCTGGCGACAAACTGGTGATGCAGGGCCTGCATACGGGCCTGCGGCGTGGTGTGGACCGCCGAAGCCGGGCCCTCAAAGCCCTGGATCATGCTGGTCCCAAAGAGGTTGCCCATGTCCTGGGTGCCGCAGTTGATCTCGTTGAAGGTGAGCCAGAACTTGACCTTGTCCTGATAGCGGTCGAAGACGGTCTGGCAGTACTTCTCAAAGAAGCCGATGAGCTCGCGGCTCGCCCAGCCGTTGTATTTCTCGACCAGGTGATAAGGCATCTCGTAGTGCGACAGGGTCACGAGCGGCTCGATATTGTGAGCGCGCAGGCAGTCGAAGACGCGGTCGTAAAAGGCGAGGCCGGCCTCGTTGGGCTCGGCGTCGTCGCCGTTGGGGAAGATGCGGCTCCAAGAGATGGACATGCGGAACATGTTGAAGCCCATCTCGGCGAACAGCGCGATGTCCTCCTCGTAGTGATGGTAGAAATCGATGCCGTCATGGTTGGGGTAGAAGCGGTTAGGGTCGATGTCGATCGTAATCTGGCGCGGCTCCTTGTAGCTGCCACCCAAGAAGTGGTCGTCGACCGACGGACCGCGGCCGTCAACGTTCCAAGCGCCCTCAAACTGATTGGCGGCCGTGGCGCCGCCCCAATAGAAACCCTCGGGGAATCCCATAAGTGCCTCCTCGCTCATGCGTGTTGCTGATGAAACGAGTATGCCGCCGAGTCGCTCCAGGCCAGGGCGAAGGCGCCGATTTGGACACTTCTTTTCGCAGACGCGCGCTGCAACAGCGCTGCAGCTGAAACTTTTTGACACCGAAGGAGCGAAGACAATCCGCCCCGCGCTTACCGGCGGTATGCCGCGGGGGTGCAGCCATACTTGTCGTGAAACTTACGGTAGAAGAAGCTCATGTTTTCATAGCCCACCGCATGCGCAGCCGCCCCGGCCGTGGCGCCGCCGCGCAGAAGCTCGGCCGCACGTACCAGGCGTCGCTCCTGCACAAGCTGCCTAAAGGTCTTGCCCACATGCCGCTTGAGGAGCGCCGTCGCATAATTAGGGCTCAAGCCAAACTCCGCCGCCATCCCCTCGAGGGAGCATGCAGCGAATTCGCGATCGATATAGCCAAGCATTCCCGTCACCAGGGCAGTGGGCCCCGCTGCGCCGTCCGCCGCGCCGCGCACCAGCTCGCGCTCGTAGCAATCCATGAGCTCGGCCAAAAACAGCTGAAACAGACGCAAGACGATCTCGTGACCGTTGGGGCTCGGGTCGTACAGCTCGCAGAGCATCTCCTGCATGTAGCGCCGAATCCGACGGCTCTCGCCGCAATGAAAACGGACATGGCCCCGATGGTCCGTCTCGCTGTTGAGCGCGTTGAACAAAAACCGCGAGACCGCGCTCTCGCGCGAGAGGCTCGACTCGAGACTCCGGCGCAAAAAAGAGCGTGAAACGGTCATGCTCAGCATGATGTCGTCCTCACCAAGCGCCGCCACGGCATGCGGGCAGAGGGCGTCGAGCAAAAGCACCTCGTTGCGGCCCAGCTCGAGCCTCTCCCCCGCCACCGTCTGCGGGCAGCGTCCGCGATACACATAGCTCAGCTCCACGTAATCATGCACGTGCTCGGGAACTGCATTAAAGCGCGAGTTTTTCCTTATCGTCAGGCCACGCGGCATGCCGGGCTGGGCATAGGCAAACCCTGGCTGGCCAATCTTGCGCACTGGGCATCCGTCGATTTCGACATGCTCGGTCATAATCGACCAATCAAATGCCATGCCGTCTTTATAAGCGATCTCACTGGCGCTCAGTTCGTTGAGCCTACGCTCGAGCTCGTCGATCTCCATGGCTTGCCAATCGTTGATTTGGTCATAGTTCGTCGTGATTCAGATATTAGCAGAACGCGCCGACGCGTCCATAATCTGTGCTATGCAGCAGATCGATCGAGCCAAGGAGGATCCATGACCGCGTACTATCAGCAGGTGCTCGAGGGCACATACGACAACCACGTGCTTCCGTTTTTGTGGATGAAGGGCGAGAGCCATAAGACCATTGCCGAGTATCTGGAAAAGATCGCCGGCGCCGACATCCACGAGGTCTGTCTCGAAAGCCGCCCACACCCCGATTTTTGCGGCGAGGGCTGGTGGCGCGACTTGCGCTTTGTCATTGACGAGTGCAGGCAGCTGGGCCTTAAGCTCTGGATCTTGGACGACGCGCACTTCCCCACGGGCTTTGCCAACGGCGCCGTCAAGGAGGCCGTGCCCGAGCTCCGCAAGATCGTGCTCACGCACCGCACGTTCGACATCGTGGGCCCCACGTCCGCCGCGAGCATCGCGCTCGCCAACATGCTCGACAAAACGGAGCGCTTCTACGGCGTGACATTTATGCAGGACGGCAGCCCCGTCGACGTCGCTTACCGAGTAATCGACGATGCAGACGGCAACCCCAGCCGCCTGGTCTTCGATGCACCTGCGGGCCTCACGCAGGCATGCGTGATGTTCACGAGCGGCAAGACCTCCTACAACGAGGACTACATCAATATGGTCGACCGCGCCTCGGTGGCGCAGCTCATCGATGCTGTCTACGAGCCGCATTTTGAGCATCTGGGCGATGAGTTTGGCAAGACCATCTTGGGCTTTTTCTCCGATGAGCCCGGATTTGCCAACGAGAAGGGCACCACGGGCCCCGATGGCATCTCGGACACGCTCATCGGCAAGGCCACCGCGCCACTACCCTGGTCGGCCGAGCTTGAGCGTCGCCTGCGCGCGGCACTGGGCGAGCGCTACCTGGCCGAGCTCCCGCACCTGTGGGACCGCGAGCCGGCCGGCGCGCACGTACGCCACGTCTATATGGACATCGCGAGCACCCTCTATAAGGAGTGCTTCTGCGACCAGCTCGGAGACTGGTGCCGCGCGCGCGGCGTGCAGTACATCGGCCACGTTATCGAGGACAAGGACTGCCACGCGCGCCTGGGCGTGGGCGCCGGGCACTACTTCCGCGCCGTGGGCGGTCAGGACATGGCGGGCGTCGACATCGTGATCAACCAGCTGGTACCCGGCATGGACCGCGGCCTTCACAGCTACGGACGCGGCGTGTGGGACCTCGAGTTCTATAACTACGTGCTGCCCAAGCTGGGCTCCTCGGCAGCACACCTCGACCCCAAAAAGCAGGGGCGCTGCATGGCCGAGGTCTTTGGCGCATTTGGATGGCACGAAGGCCTACGCGAGATGAAGTGGATCGCCGATCATTTTTTGGTGCGCGGCGTCAATTGGTTTGTGCCGCATGCCTTTAGCATGGCCGCCTTCCCCGACTGGGACTGCCCGCCGCATTTCTATGCGCATGGCCAAAACCCCCAGTTTGCACACTTTGGGCAGCTCATGAGCTACATGAACCGTACGGCGAGCCTGCTGAGCGGCGGGCGCGCAACGACCCCGGTGGCGCTTCTCTACCATGCGGACGCCGAGTGGACAGGCGAGGCGAACTTTATGCAGCATGCCGCCTCCGAGCTTATGCGCGCGCAGGTCGACTTTGACATCGTGCCGGCAGAGGCATTTGAGGACGCAGGGCGCTATGCCGTTGAAATTGCCGCAGACGGTAGCGGCTTTGGCGTGAACGGCCAGGCATACCGCTGCCTGGTGATGCCCGGAGCCGAGTTTGTCGGCGGAGCCGTGCTCGACTTTGCCGCGCGCGCCGCAGCCGCAGGTGTTGCCGTGTACGCGCTGGATGAGTTGCCGAGCAAGCGCTACGACGGTGATATTGCAGCCCGCGAGGGCTTTGCCTCCGTGGATGCAGCCGCGGTCGCCGGCATCAAGCTCCTGGCAACCGCCGAGCTCGCAGGCACGCTTGCCGACGCCGGTATGCAGACCGTGGTTTGTGCCGAGTCCCAGCCCTGGCTGCGCGCACTGCGCTACGAGCGGGCGGGCGAGACCTATCTGATGCTCGTCAACGAGCATCCCAAGCAGGGTATCTCCACTCAGATTGCGCTTGCCGACGGCATACCCGTTGCAGGCGCGCGCCTCGACCTGCTCAACGGCACCGATCCCGCCGCCTTTGACGGCACGCTCGAGCTGGCTCCCTACGAGAGCTGCATCGTGGTCCTTGGGGCTACAGGTTCCGCCGGCGCGGCAACTGCTGGAGACGAAGCCACATGCGTCGACGAGCCCTGGGCGGTTGCCTTCTCTGCCCCTGGTACCGATGCCTTTGGCGAGTCTGTTGAGCTTGCAGACCTGCACGACCTTTCCTCGGCCGAGTTCCCCGGCAAGGCCGGCACGTTCCGCTACCAGGCCTCCTTTGTCCTGGGCGAAGCGGCCAGCCGCGCTGTCATCGACCTTGGGGAGGTCTTTGAGACCGCAACCGTCACCCTCGACGGCAAATCCCTCGGCACCCGCATCTGTCCGCCTTACCGCTTTGAGGCCGCCGCACTTTTAGCCGGTGAGCACGCGCTCACGATCGATATCATCAACACCCTCGACCACGCCGTCCCCGACGTGTTCGGCATGACCGAGCCCTCCGAGCCCAGCGGTCTCTTGGGGCCCGTACGCGTGCTCGGGTAACGCCCCGGGCGCAAACGGCCCAACAAGGACAGCGCCCCTATGTTGAGCCCACAACAGCGAGCGGGCCCCTGGTGCGGCAAATTGGGCCGAAAGAGGAGGGATGTGTGCTTCCGCACGCGCCCGACGATTGAAGCCCAAGGTGCCGTGCCAAGGGCCCGCACAGCGTCGAGCGGTCCGTCGTTCATAGATCGGCGGACCAAAACTCCCAGCCAAGCCGAACGTTTTATTTATCGCTATGATTGGTTTATCGCGACGCAAACGCATAGGAGCCATATGGATATCAGGCGGAAGATCACGCAGGGCAAAAGCCTCACCCCCACCGAGCAACAACTTGGGCGAACGGCCCTCGCCATGGGTGAGGATGTGCGCGGGCTTTCCATTAAGGAATTTGCCGCGTGCGCCAACGTTTCGGTCGCGAGCGTGCACCGCTTTTGCAAAAAGCTCGGCCTCAAGGGATTCAAAGACCTCAAGGTCGAGCTCATCCGCCAGGCGACCGAGGCGGGCAACCGGCGCGACGTGGACATCAACTTTCCCTTCGATGCCACCTCCACCCCTGCGCAGGTGATGGAGCGCATGGAGGGGCTCTACCAGACCACCTTGGCCGAAACGCAGGAGCTGCTCGACCCTGCACAGCTCGACCACGCCGCCAAGCTCATCATGCGCGCCGGCACCGTGGACATCTACACGGGCTCGCATAACCTGTATCCAGCGGGAATGTTCCGCGATCGCTTGCTTTCCGCCGGCAAAAGCGCGACGTGCCACGACAGCGTCGAGGCGCAGGTGCGCACGGCGCTCGCCTCGGGTCCCGACCATGTGGCAATCATCATCTCCTACAGCGGCCTTGCCCCCAACCTCAAGGAGATCTTGCCGATCCTTAGCAGTCGACATGTCCCGGTCATCGTCATCGGCACGCCGTACTGTGCCCGCATTCACCCCGGCTTTGCCGCCTATCTCACGGTAAGCGACCACGAGAGCATGACGCACCGCATCACGCAATTCGCCAGCCATATCGCCGTGCAATACGTACTCGATTCGCTCTATAGCAGCTACTTTGCCAAAGATTACGCCCGCTGCTCCGAGTTCTTAGAGCGCTCGTTCCCCTACACCCGCCTGCCCGGACTCAAGTAGCGACGAGCGTGGATTTTTGGACACTCAGATAACGAGCGTGGATAATCTCCCACTTTGAGCCTGCATGCGGCCCAAAAACGGGAGATTATCCACGCTCATTTTGGGTCCCCCGGGAACGCATGAGGAGGGCGGATAGACAGCCGTTATTTGCGAGGCGTCAGCGACGTAAAGAGTCCGTGTTGGTTGCAGTAAAGATATATCCTGCCGCGCCCGGTAATATGGAAGCGCGGCTGCACCGATTGCTCTGGATAGAGCTTCTTAAAGCAGATGCCGTCCATAGTCGCATATGCCACAAAGCTAATGTAGTGATCCTTGGTCATGGGATGATCGAGCGTGACGTACCAATCGTCCTCGATGCGCTCGATGGAAAAGGCGTGGTCCGCGTCCGGCTCTTCGGCCTCCTGGGGAAACATCGTGGAGCCACAGCAGCTAAAGCTGCCTTCTCCGAGCGCGTGCACAACGTTTCCGCAGATAGGGCAAACGTAAAAGACGCCTTTGAGCATATTGCCTGCACGGTTGGCGTTGGCCCGAATGTCACCAGCCAAAAGCTCAGCCACGCTTATGCCGAGTCTCTGGGCCAAAGGCTCAACGAGGGAAATGTCGGGAAGGCCGCGGCCGGATTCCCACTTGCTGACGGCTTTATCGGTCACGCCAAGGCTTTCCGCCAGGGCGCGCTGGGTGAGGCCGCGCTCTTCGCGCAGCTGCTTGATGGCATGCGCTGCCAAAAAAGTATGGGAGGCATTGGTTTGCCGTGTCTGGTTCATGGGCTGTCCAATCAAATTGAAGAAATGGAGTGAACCGGTTCGACAGTCAGTATCCATTTGAAGGCCAGGCTCGACAACCTACGCTGCGTAGACATGCGCCAATCGAACGAGCGCGGATTTTTGGACGCTCATCCTGAGTAGTCATTTAAGAACGCCCCAATGACTACTCATTTATGTCTGTCCCCAATGACTACCAAGGCAACGCCGATGTTTTGGCAACGACAGACACTATGACCCAATCCGAGGGCACTAAAAAGACAGGAGCCCCCGCTCGTGA
>CABUDQ010000002.1 GCA_902490365.1 uncultured Collinsella sp.
CGATTCGGTCGCACGGAGAGCATTTCCCAGTTGACAAAACTATAGGAACACCCCCCGACCAGAAACGAGGACCCGCCATGATGGCAGACCATAAATCGGTGACCCGCATGCTCAAGACGGCACGCGGTCAGATCGACGGCATCCTGCGGATGGTCGAGGAGGACCGCTACTGCGTCGATATTTCCACGCAGCTCATGGCAACGCAGGCGCTCCTCGCGCGCATTAACGCCGACGTGCTCAAGGCTCACATCGAGGGCTGCGTCGCCTCGGCCATCGAATCGGGCGACGAGGAACTCAAGGCCGCCAAGCTCGCCGAGATCGAACGCGTCGTCGACAAACTCGCCAAGTAATTGGTGCATTGGGGACAGGTACGTTTGCACCACCTTGGTGCAGATTGACCTGTCCCCAATGCACCAAAAGGGGTATAAAGGCGTGCAGCATATCGAACGAAAGGCAATTCGCATGAATGACTTTATGAAGGGTCGCAACGGCGCCGATGAGCTCACCGTCGTGTTGGGCTTCGCAGGCATTATCATCGCGATGATCGGGTCGATGGCCCGTATCCAGTGGCTCAGCTGGATCGCCATCACCGTGATCGCGCTCGGCGTGCTGCGCGGTCTGTCCAAAAACATCGACGCGCGCCGCAAGGAGAACGACGCCTTTGTCACGGCGACCGCAAACGTCCCCGGCCTAGGTAAGTTCGTCGCCAGCTTGGGCGGCGGGACTGCAGCTGCCAACGCCTCGCGCACGGCCGGCACCAGCAAGGAAGACTTTGAGCGCGCCAAGCGAACGGCCAAGAAGATGTGGAAGGGCCGCAAGACCACGGCGTACCTCAAGTGCCCTAACTGCGGTCAGATGCTGTCCGTCCCCAAGGGCAAGGGTAAGATCCGCGTCACCTGCCCCAAGTGCCACGCCAAGATGGAAACGCGCTCCTAGGCATCGCGCCGTGGGGCAAATGAATCAGTAGTGTTTGTCTCAAATCTGAAGCATTTGTTCGATAAAAAAGTCGAGGCCTCGTGTTGAGACCTCGGCTTTTTGTATACGGCAACGGAACTGTCCCCTTGTCACATCTACGCCACGCCGTCGCGGGCCAGCTCCTCGGCCAGCGCTTCGGCAGGCATGGCCATAATCGCGTCGAGCTCGGCGTCCACCTCGGGAATACGCTTCACCTTGAGCTTGCGTATCAGATCGCCGCGACACATCACATGCATCGGCTCACGCAGAGCGCACAGGTCAGCGAGCGGGTTCTCGCGCGTCACCAGGATATCGGCCGCCTTGCCGCACTCGATCGTGCCGGTCTCGTCACCCAGGCCCAGTAGCTCAGCATTGACCTGCGTAGCCGTATGCAACGCAAACGTGTTGCTCACACCCACGTACTTGGCAAAATAAGCCACCTCGCGCCACATGTCGTACTGGGTCACGAACGGGCAGCTCGAGTCCGTGCCCAGGCCCACCTTAACGCCGGCTTCCAGCGCCGCACGAGCGCTCTCGATAATGCCCGAGCACACGATGTCGCCGTTCTTCTTTTGCGTGTCGGTCGAATGGGTCTTTCCCGGATCGAGCAGTACAAACGGCAGCGCCGGACTAATCGTGCAGGTCACACTCGGCGCACGTCCCTCGAGCTGTGTTCCCGCGGCGCCGCGGTACAGCTCCAGAATCTCGGAGGTCATCGGAGCGCCGTGCTCGATTGTGTCGACGCCGGCCTGAAGCGCGGCCTTCACACCTTCGGTGCTCTCGACATGGGCCATGACCGGAAGGCCAACCTCGTGCGCCGCCTTGCACGCTGCCGCGGCGACATCGAGCGGCATGCGCAGCACGCCCGGCTCACCTACTTCGGTCGCGTCGAACACGCCGCCCGTCACGAACAGCTTGATGACGTCGGCGCCGCGCGCATACAGATCGCGCACCTGCTCGGCTGCCTCGACGGGGCTGTTGGCCACCTGGGCGAACAAGCCCGCGCCATGGCCGCCCGGCACCGTGACGCCCGTTCCCGGCGCTACCAGGCGCGGACCCTGATACTTGCCGGCATCGATAGCGTCACGCACGGCAATGTCGGCAAACAGCGGGTCGCCCGCGCCGCGCACCGTGGTCACGCCGCTTGCCAGCTGCTGCTGGGCACTGCCCTTGAGGATATGGCGCACGACGGCGCGGCCCACCGGATTATCAAGCTTCTTCATCAGCGCGCCCGCATCGCCCGCTGAGACTGGCTTGCCCGAACCGCACAGATGCACGTGCATGTTGATGAGGCCCGGCATGAGATACGCCCCTGCCAGGTCGATGACCTCGGCACCTGCAGGCGCCTGCGCCACAGCACTCGGTCCCATCCAGGTGATGATGCCACGCTCGACGGCCACGGCCATATCGGGCTGCGGCTCCATATGTTCCGAACCATCCAGAACGGTCGCATTGATAAACAACGTGGGACGATCGGCAGTCGCCATATCGAGCTCCTCCCTCACGATTAACTTGAACATTTGTCCATTATTACCCAGCACGGCAGGATTGCTGCAGACATATCGGTTAACGGAGAAAGGAGGAGATGCGGGGAATGGAATGCACTGCAGTCCCACCCCAGCGACATCCGGGAAATGTCTTGATCTGTAACAGATAGACCGTCTTTAACCTTCCAAGTGTTACAGATCGAGATCTTTCGGCACCGCGTCCAACCTTTGTCTCAATCTGTAACAGTTAGACCGGTTTTTGGCCGTTAGATGTTACAGATCGAGATATTCTCCAGCCCTGTCGTCAAACGTCTAAATCTGTAACAAGTAGACAGGTTTTCGGCCTCTAGATGTTACAGATTGAGATCTTTTAGCGGAAGCCAACCTTCTGTCTCGATCTGTAACAGTTGCGAGGCCAAACGGCCCCTTGTTGTTACAGATCGAGACAAACTCGGCAGGAACAACCACATCCGCGTCAGTTGCACCCCTCAGCGCCCATACCACTGCCGCCTCCATTCCTCTGCCAAATCGACCCGCTGCGGAATGCCCGCCAGTCTCATCTTTTCAGCCAGCTTCCCCGGAATCTTGAGTTCATCAAACGTAAACCGAAGCACCTTGTGCCCGAGCATCGTCAGATGAGACTCTCGCTGACGTTCTGCCACGAATGGGTCGACCGACTCCCGACCCTCGTCGTTCTGTAAGGCATACTTTCCCTTTCCATCGAGCTCGCCAATCACGCACGTCCCGTCCTCGAGCCTCCAGAAATAATCAACGCGAAACACTTGGCTCGGATCAAGCGGGTCGCGAAACTCCACCTGCAACTCTGGCACCGGAAAACCGTATGCAATAAAGAACGCCCGGAACCGAGACTCGCCACCGTTTTCGGACAGCCCGTCCGCATGCGACGCAATCACCTGAGCTCTGCGATACCCGCGTCTGCCCTCGCAATCGGCCTGGAGCCGTTCGCAGAGGCCGTCGCGCGATATGCCCTTCGCCCGCAGCGCAGAATCGGCGATCGCCAGACCATACGAAAACGGCGCACGCAGCAGACAATCCTTCACCGTGCGCCAAAACGGCGTCACTCGCACGCCGTCGACGCGCTCAAGCGTACCCGCCGCCTGCGGACGCAACAGCCGGCATCCTGCACTCAGCGGCACCGAGCAACCTGTTTTAACAAGAAATCGCGGCCCGAGCAGATCATTCGGCACCTCCAGACCCCACAAAAGGGCCGCGTCGTAACCCCAAAACGCCCAATCGGGATGAAACTCCGCAAGCCCTTTGACGGTACGCAGCGCTCGCTCCGCCGGCGTCAGTACATCCCAATCATGTTGAAAACAGAACAAATACGGCTCGGGCTCCGCAATATCATCGGTTCCCACATGACGCCGCAGCCACATGAGCTCGGCATTGTCGTGCGTCACAAGCAGCACGCCTTGTTCAGCCGCCTCCGTGAGCCTGGCAAGCATCCTATTCCGCGCCAACGTGTTGCGAGCCGTATGCTTGTGTTTGAGAACGGTATTAGACACTTCCATCACCACCACATCGGACAAATGGACCATTGTCACCGTTGCCTCCGCTGATAAACGTCTTGATCTGTAACAGTTAGACGTTCTCCAGGCCCCTAAACGTTACAGATTTAGACAAACCAGCGGCGCCCAGGTATTCGTCTCGATCTGTAACAGGTAGACCGGTTTTTTGTCCCTAAACGTTACAGATCGAGACATAAAGGCAGAAGGCAAGGCAGGCGACAACCGTCCATCCCCTACTCCCATTCCTGTTCGTAGATGTTGAGCGACTTCACATACCGCCCCTGGGCACCCATGATGTCGCGGACCAGGCGCAAAAAGAAGCTGATGCACGAGGTGTCGAAACCGTCCTCCAGGTCTTCGGGATGCACCGCGCCCGGCCCGTCGACCGCCGTGTCGCTCAGGCGCGCAATGTCATACAGGTAGAGCTGCCCCGCCGTCAGCCAGACATCGTCGACGCACGCGAGTCGCACCGCAATCGCACCATCGTTCCAATGCTCCTTTTGCACGATATGTGGGTCGTAGGCGTCAAAGCGACGGTCGGCGCGCGTGTCCTTCAGCACGACCATGCCAGTCGCGGGATCCTTGTCCAAAATGCCAAAGCGCGAGAAATACTGCGTGTCGCGTACCTGCTTAAGTCTCCCGAGCGAAGCAGGAGAAATTGACGCTGGCGGCTCGTCCACGTACAGCTCCAACAGCGTCTTGCCGTGGTAATAGGGGCGCTCAAACAGCAGCCAATCGGTAAACGCCATGTTGTAGGCCATGATTTCGTTTTGAGAAGGCTCCTCGCAATAGCTGAGCCACGGATCGACGATAATCTCGAACTGCTCGCGCGCCGGCTCCAGGAATTGAAACTTCCGCAGCATCCAAAAGTGAGCCATGTCGGCAATATCGTTGCCGACGGCTTCGGCCAGCTGTGCTCGGTCAAAAACTTGGTCAGTCATGGCATCCTCCTCAAACTGATGGACCTCAATTTGAGCTTACGAGGAGGGTGGGCAACCGAGGCAAGCGCGGGCAAAATAGGCCGTCGACTGCAAACCAGATGCTAACCAAACACTTGACGGGGCACTTGACCGAATGAGCGCACCGCAAAGAAACCGCAGGTAGACATAGACAGCCAACCCGTCCTTTTGAGCCAGATGCCCGCAGCCACCACAGAAACAACAGGTGGCCACAGCCAAAGAAGTCGACAAATGAACACCCGCACGTCAGCAAACGAACAAATCGCTCGCAAACCCGCAAAGAGTGTCCCCGACGACTAGACAAAAAAGAACGTCCCCAATGACTAGCCATTGGGTGTTCCTATAGTTTTGTCAACCTTCGACGCTACTCCCGGTAGGGCACCCGGTCGCGCATCACGGCGTATATCGCCCTGAGCCGCTTCCTCGCGACGGCCTTGAGCGCCCGCCCGTGACCCATGCCCCGCGCCCTGCAGGCCCGGTAGTACTCGCCGTAGCGCCCCGAGGACCTCACCAGGCTGTTGCACGAGAAGATCAGCAGGGACTTGAGCCTCGCGTCGCCGCGCCTGGACGCCCTGACCGACCTCACCGACGTTCCGGAGCTCCTCACCCTCGGGGCTATGCCGCAGTACGAGGCCAGGTGGTCGTGGTCCGGGAACCTCGCGATGTCGACCGATACCGCGAGTGCGCCGCCGTCCTCGGCCCGATGCCGGGCACGGTGAGCAGGCACGCGTAGGTCTCGTCGCCCTCGAGCAGCCCCGCCGTCTCGGCCTCGAGGGCCCCGGCCTCGTCGAGGGCCTCCGATATCCGGGCGGCCAGGAACCTGACCTGCCTGTTCTCGGCCTCGACGAGCGCCGGCGGGGGCGCGGTGGAGGCGGCCGCGGCCTCCCCGGCGGCCTCGGCCCGCGGGCCCCCGGCCCCGGAGCGGGCGATCCCCCACGCCCCGCCGAACCCGGCGAGCAGCTCCAGCCACCGCCGGTCCGACAGGTCGACCGCGGCCTCGAGGGCCGGGCAGGACTCGAGCAGCACCGCGCGCAGGCGGTTCTTGTCCCTGGTCGCGCAGGCGACGACGTGGTCGCGCTGCGACGAGAGGGCGCGGGCGGCCTCGAGGGCCTCGCCGCGGCCCGGGACCCCCGACAGGGAGTCCGGCACGCCCAGGGCGGTCCGCGCGATCACCTCGGCGTCGCGCTCGTCGGTCTTGGCCTCGCCGGCGAACAGCCCGGCGGCGCGGCTGGCGGCGAGGCCGGGCAGGTAGGCGACCGCCAGCCCCGCGGCGCGGGCGCGCCGCACGGCGAGGGACCCTATGTTGCGGAACTGGTCGACGACGACGAGCGTGCCGGCGGGCGCGGAGGCGAACAGCGCGTCGAGCTCGGCCTCCCTGTTGCGGACGGGGGCGCTGGCCAGCACCTTCCCGCCGCGGTCGATCAGGCAGGCCCAGTGGGAGGACTTGCCGACGTCTAGGCCGAGCACGGCCCCCGGTCTGGTCGATGGCGCTTTCACGGTGGTATCCTTCCGGTAGTCGTTCGACCGGATGGCCTCCCCCTCGGCACTCACATTACCAGCCGCGGCGCCTGCCCGGCACTTTCCTATCAGCCGTCGGGGGCGGCGCGTCCCGCGCCGGCAGCACCCAACGGGCCCTCTCGGGGGGCAGGGACGTTCGGCCGTGCGCGGGCGCCCGGTCGGCGGCCCGTTCTGGGCGCGCCTCAATCGTAGCCCGAGACGGTCCCGGGCTGACAATTTCGACTGTAATGGACGTTCTTAAACGACTACCTTACAGTGCCAGCGCGTCGGCGACTTCGGCTGCGCAGGCCAGGGCATCGGCCATGGCACTCACCACGAGCGAGCTGCCGTTGCGGGCATCACCCGCCACATACACCGGCGCGGCATCCGCGGCGACGCCCTCCGTGCGAGCCGCGAGATGCGAGCCCTCGGCAGCCATCACCGGCAGCGGACGACCAGCGGTGGCAACAGGCACGCTCACCGCATCGAACACACCGTACTCCGGACCCGTAAAGCCGCAGGCGATGAGCACCAGCTGCGCTGGCACCTCGTGCTCGGAGCCCGCGATGCGCTCGGGCTTTCCCGCCGACCAGTCCAGATCGACCACGCGCAGACCCGCAGCCGCACCCTTCTTGTCCAGCAGCACCTCGAGTGTATCCACGGCCCAGGCACGCATCTCGCCACCCATCGCAGCGATAGCCTCCTGCTGGCCGTAATCGGTCTTCTTCACATTGGGCCACTGCGGCCAGGGGTTGCCTGCCGCGCGCTTATCGGGCGCAGCCGGCAAGAACTCAAACTGGCGCACGCTGCGCGCGCCCTGACGCACCGCGGTACCCACGCAGTCGTTGCCGGTATCGCCACCGCCAATGACCACGACGTCCAGGCCGCGCGCGTTCACCGCGGGCTCGCCGCCATCGAGCACCGAGACGGTCGAAGCCGTCAGGTAGTCCACCGCGTACACCACACCCGGAGCATCCACGTTCGCAGCCGAAAGACCGCGGGGTGCACGAGCGCCGGCAGCCACCACGACGGCGTCAAAGCCATCGAGCTTGGCCGCCACCGCAGGGTCCGTCACATCGGCGCTCAGCTCGAACACAATACCCAGCTCGCGCATGAGCGCCACACGACGCTCGACCACAGACTTCTCGAGCTTCATGTTGGGAATGCCGTACATGAGCAGACCGCCGGGGCGGTCGTCGCGCTCAAACACTGTCACGCGGGCACCGCGACGCGCAAGCTCCCATGCTGCCACCAGGCCAGCCGGGCCGGAACCAACCACGGCGACCGAGGGCGCGTCCTCCCCTGCCGGCTCAAAGCGACGTGGGCCGCCGTTGGCCCACTCATGGTCGCTGATCGCACGCTCGTTATCGTGAATCGTCGTGGGTTGGCCGTCGACCGAGCCCAGGTTGCACGCGGCCTCGCACAGTGCCGGGCACACGCGGCTCGTGAACTCAGACATGGGCGAGGTGAGCGACAGGCGCTCGGCAGCCTCATCCCAGCGGCCGCGGTACACCAGCTCGTTCCACTCGGGAATCAAGTTGTGCAGCGGGCAGCCGCTCGGACGTGCCTTGCCAAAGCTCGCGCCCATCTGGCAAAACGCCACGCCGCACATCATGCAGCGGCTCGCCTGGGCGCGACGTGCGTCGTCGTCGAGCTCCACATACAGCGGATCGAAATCACGGCTGCGCTCCTCCACGGGGCGAAGCTCGTGGGTCACGCGATCGATATCAAGAAAAGCACCGGGCTTACCCATGGCACTTACGCCTCCTTCTTGGTCGAAGCAACAGAGCTGGTAGCGGCCACGGGCGCAGCACCCGCAGCACCACCCGCCACATCAAAGCGATCGACATCCGCGGCGCTCGCGCGACCGGTCACAATGTCAAACGCCAGCTCCTCGGCCTGCGCATGCGTCTTGCCGACGGCCTCGGCGGCGGCGACAATCGCCAGCACATGCTCGTACTCGGTCGGAATGACCTTCACAAAGTGCTTGCTCATCGTCTCAAAGCTGTAGAGCAGCTTGATGCCGCGCGGACTCTTCGTCGCGTCCACGTGCTCCTGGATGAGCTCGCGAATCTGTGCCAGCTCGCCGGCCGTCGGGGCCTTGAGCTCCACGCTCTCGTGGTTCACGCGGGCATCGAGCGTACCGTACTGGTCAAAGACATAGGCCACACCGCCCGTCATACCGGCGGCAAAGTTCTGCCCGACCTCGCCCAGGATGAGCGCCAGGCCGCCCGTCATGTACTCGCAGCCATGGTTGCCACAGCCCTCGACCACCACGGTGGCACCGGAGTTGCGCACGGCAAAACGCTGGCCTGCCAGGCCGTTAATAAAGCCGCGGCCGCTCGTGGCGCCAAAGAACGCCACGTTGCCCACGATGATGTTCTCGTCGAACTTGTAGGTCGCATGCGGGTTGGGGCGTACCGACACCTCGCCGCCCGAAAGGCCCTTGCCAAAGTAGTCGTTGGCGTCGCCGCACACGTTGAGCGTAATGCCGCGCGGCAGGAAGGCGCCAAAGCTCTGACCGGCTGAACCATCGCAATCGATGGTAATGGAGCCGGCGGGCAGGCCCTCGGGATGCGCCTTGGTCACCGCGTTGCCCAAGATGGTGCCGACGCAGCGGTTGACGTTGGCGATATCGGCGCGGAAGCGTATCGGACGCAGGTGCGCACGGGCATCGGCCGTATAGGGCACAAACAACGTGGAGTCGAGCGTCTTGTCGAGCTCGCTGTCCGCAGCCATCTGGGGCAGGAAGTGACGGCCGTCGGCACCCGGAATATGGGCACCGAACTCGCAGGTCGCGCTCGCCAGCACGGGCGACAGATCGAGCAGGTTGGCCTTGCGGTTGCCCGGGACCTCAATCTGGCGCAAGCACTCGGGATGGCCGACCATCTCGTCGACGGTGCGGAAGCCCAGGCTCGCCATGACCTCGCGCAGCTGCTCGGCAACAAAGAGCATAAAGTGCTCGACGTGCTCGGGCTTGCCGCGGAAGCCGCGACGCAGGCGGCAGTTTTGCGTGGCGATGCCGGCGGGGCAGGTATCCTGCTGGCAGTCGCGCTGCATGAGGCAGCCCATCGAGATGAGCGGCATGGTCGCAAAGCCAAACTCCTCGGCGCCCAGCAGGCAGGCAACGGCGACATCGGTACCGTCCATGAGCTTGCCGTCGGCCTCGAGCACCACGCGCGAGCGCAGGCCGTTTTGCAGCAGCGTCTGTTGAGCCTCGGCAAGACCGAGCTCCAGCGGCAGACCGGCGTGCCAGATAGAGTCGCGCGCAGCGGCACCCGAGCCGCCATTGTGGCCGCTGATCAAGATCTTGTCGGCAGCGCCCTTGGCCACACCGGTGGCGATGGTGCCGACGCCGGCCTCGCTGACCAGCTTGACCGACACGCGTGCGCCGGGGTTGGCGTTCTTAAGGTCAAAGATGAGCTCGGCCAGGTCTTCGATGGAGTAGATGTCGTGATGCGGCGGAGGCGAGATCAGGCCGATGCCGGGCGTGGACTGACGGACCTCGGCAATCCAGGGGTAGACCTTCTTGCCGGGCAGGTGGCCACCCTCGCCGGGCTTGGCGCCCTGGGCCATCTTGATCTGAATCTCGAAGGCGCTGCACAGGTAGCGGATCGTCACGCCAAAGCGCGCACTTGCCACCTGCTTGATCGCGGAGTTCTTGGAATCACCGTTAGCCAGCGGGGTCTCGCGACGCGGATCCTCACCGCCCTCGCCGGAGTTGGAACGGCCGTGCAGGCGGTTCATGGCGATGGCCATGCACTCGTGTGCTTCCTTGCTGATGGAGCCGTACGACATGGCGCCGGTGTTAAAGCGGCGGACGATGTTGAGCGCGGGCTCGACCTCGTCGAGCGAAACCGGCGTGCGGCCGCTGGCATCAAAGTCGAGCAAGTCGCGCAGACGCACGGCACGGCCGGTGCGGTGCAGGCGGGCGCTGTACTCCTTAAAGGTGTCGTAGCTGTCCTCACGGCAGGCGGTCTGCAGCAGGTAGACGGCCTGGGGGTCGATGAGGTGTTCCTCGCCGCCGAGCGGGCGCCACTTGGTCAGACCCAGCGTGGGCAGCTGATCGGGAGCCGGGCTCTTAAGGATAGCGAGCGCGGCGTCGTAGCGCTCGTTTTGCTCGCGCTCAACGTCCTCGACGCCCATACCGCCCACACGGCTCACCGTGCCGGCGAAGTACGCGTTGACGAACTCCGGCGTAAAGCCCACGGCCTCGAAGATCTGCGCCGAATGGTAGCTCTGCACCGTGGAGATGCCCATCTTGGACATGATGGAGACGATGCCGGCAGTCGCAGCCTTGTTGTAGTTGGCGATGCCCTGCTCGGCCGTCACGTCCAGGTCGCCGTGTGCCGCCAGATCGCGGATGCACGCATGTGCGTTGTACGGATAGATGCCGCTCGCGGAGTAGCCCACCAGTGCCGCAAAGTCGTGCGGAGACACGGCGTCGCCGCTCTCCACCACGATGTCGGCAAAGGTACGCACGCCGGCGCGGATCAGGTGGTTATGCACGCAGCCCACAGCGAGCAGCGACGGCACGGGCACCTCGCCCGCAGCGGCACGATCGCTCAACACCACGATGTTCACGCCATCGCGGACCGCAGCCTCAACGTCCTCTGCAAGCTGCTTGAGCGCAGCCTGCAGCGCGCCCTCGCCGGCATCGCGGCGGTAGACGGCACGGAAGCGACGGGTCTTAAAGCCAACACGGTCGATGGCACAGATATGCTCGAACTCTTCATCGTTGAGCAATGGGCGCTCCAAGCGCACCAGCTGACAGGCCGTGCGGGAATCCTCGAGCAGGTTGCCGTGGTTGCCCAGGTAGAGCGTGGTCGAAGTCACCATGTGCTCGCGCAGGGCATCGATCGGAGGATTCGTGACCTGAGCGAACAGCTGATAGAAGTAGTCAAAGAACGAACGCGTCTTCTTGGACAGGCAGGCCAGCGGTGCGTCGATGCCCATCGAGGCGAGCGGGGCCTTGCCCTGCTGGGCCATGGGACGCACGACCTCGTCGACGTCATCCCAGTGGTAGCCGAGCTTGGCCATACGCACGGCGGCGGGCACCTCGGCGTCCTCGGCGGACGCGGGCGCGGCGGGCTCATCGAGCGCGTCGACGGTCAGCGTCTCCTCGGCAATCCAATCACGGTAGGGCTTTTCCTTGGCGTAACGGGCGCGCAGCTCGTCATTGTAGATGACGCGCCCGCGGGCAAAGTCGACCTCGAGCATCTGGCCCGGCCCCAGACAGCCGCTCGTCACGATGTTCTCGGGGCTCACCTCGATGGTGCCCACCTCGCTTGCCAGCATAAAGCGACCGTCGCGCGTCACGTAGTAACGAGCGGGGCGCAGGCCGTTGCGATCGAGGGCGGCGCCCAGGGTACGGCCGTCGGTAAAGGCGATAGCGGCAGGACCGTCCCACGGCTCCATGAGCATGGACTGGTAGGCGTCGTAGGCGCGACGCTCCTCACTCAGACTATCGTTGTGGTCCCACGGCTCGGGCAGCAACATGGACGCGGCACGCGTGAGCGGGCGACCGTTCATAACCAAGAATTCGAGCACATTGTCCAGAATCGCGGAGTCGGAACCCTCGCGGTTGATGATGGGCATCACGCGCTCAAGATCGTGCTGCAGCACGGGGCTGTACAGGTTGGGCTCGCGGGCGCGAATCCAGTTGACATTGCCCTTGAGGGTATTGATCTCGCCGTTGTGAATGATAAAGCGGTTGGGGTGCGCACGCTCCCAGCTGGGCGTGGTGTTGGTGGAGTAGCGCGAGTGGACGAGTGCAACGGCCGTCTTGACGGCGGCGTCGTTGAGATCGATGAAGAAGCGGCGCATCTGCGTGGCGACGAGCATGCCCTTGTACACGATAGTGCGCGAGCTCATGGAGCACACATAGAAGATCTTGTCGCGCAGGGCAAACTCGGCATCGGCCTTCTTCTCGATAGTGCGACGGCACACGTACAGGCGACGCTCGAAGGCATCGCCGGCGGGCGTGTCGTCGGGGCGGCCCAGGAAGGCCTGCAGGATGGTGGGCATGCAGGCACGCGCCGTCTCGCCCAGGTCGTGCGGATCGACCGGCACCTCACGCCAAAAGAGCAGCGGCACGCCGGCCTCGGCGCAGCCCTCCTCAAACACGCGGCGGGCATCCTCTACGCCCTTGTCATCCTGCGGAAAGAACAGCATGGCCACACCATAGTCGCCCTCTGCCGGCAGAATCTGGCCGCACTTTTGAGCCTCTTTACGGAAAAAGTGATGCGGAACCTGAAACAGGATGCCAGCGCCGTCGCCGGTGTTCTTCTCGAGTCCCGTGCCGCCGCGGTGCTCCAAGTTGACCAGAATGGACAGCGCATCGTCCAGAATCTGGTGATGGCGCTCACCGTTGATATCGGCAAGTGCGCCGATGCCACATGCATCGTGGTCGAATTCGGGGCGATAAAGGCCCTGCTGCTGAGCGGAATCTGCCTGCATCGCGATCCTCCCCTAGGTGTTAGACAGTCAGTTGACTAGGCATACTAGGAGCATCGCCGGCCCGCTGTGTTTCCCGCCCGTTTCGAAACAATCGCGTAACGCACGCCGGCCATCAACGTCTTGCCATCAAACGTGTACGTCAGCCCCCAAACATGTCGAAATTTGTCATCTTTGGAGGCTGACGTACACGTTTGGCGTAGGGACAGTCGGCGTACGTGCATCCGGCCCCTTCGGGTCATTCTGAAAACGAGGGCCGCGCGGACTTTTGCATGATGAGGCTCGACACCGCCAATCTTAAGGGCGGCAACAAGGCGCCCAAGTTCGGCTTGTAAGCTCACCGCTTCAAACATCTCAATCTGTAACAGGAGGAACCGATTTTGGCGCCTAGATGTTACAGATTGAGATTTTCTGCGGGACGGTTTTGGTTTGTCTCGATCTGTAACACGAAGGGTCGGTTTTGGCGGCAAACTGTTACAGATCGAGACATTTCGGCAGCCCCCTTTCACCATCCCATTCAAATACAACAATTTTGTTAGTCTTGGTTAACTTTTTGGCCTAAAACGGGTATCCTTTGCGACGTCAAGCAAACGGCACGCACGCCGTGCCAGATCAAGGAGACCCCTATGGCGCACCAAGCAGACCAACAGACAATGCAACTTGTCCTTATCCGTCACGGAGAATCCGAGTGGAACAAGCTCAACCTGTTCACCGGCTGGACCGACGTAGAACTCACCGACACGGGCCGCGAAGAAGCCGCAGCAGGCGGCCGCGCCCTCAAAGAAGCCGGTTTCGACTTCGACGTCTGCTACACCTCGCGCCTCAAGCGCGCGATCCACACCCTCGACATCGTGCTCGGCCAAATGGATCGCGAGTGGTTGCCCGTCATCAAATCCTGGAAGCTCAACGAGCGCCACTACGGCGCGTTGCAGGGTCTCAACAAGGCCGATGCCGCGGCGGAGCACGGCGACGAGCAGGTGCTCATCTGGCGCCGCTCCTTCGATATCTGCCCGCCGGCACTCGAGCCGAACGACGCGCGCGATCCCCACACCCAGGAGCAATACCGTGATGTCGCGCCCGATCAGCTGCCCTATACCGAATGCCTCAAGGACACGATCGCCCGCGCCTGGCCCTATTTCGAAGACGAGATTCGCCCCCAGATGCTCGCCGGCAAGCGCGTACTCATCGCCGCACACGGCAACTCCCTGCGCTCACTCGTCATGAAGCTCGAGCACCTCACGCCCGAGGAGATCCTCAAGGTCAACATCCCCACCGGCGTGCCGCTCGTCTACACCTTCGATACCGATTTCAATGTCCTCGACAAGCGCTACATCGGCGACCCGGCGACCATCGCCGCCAAGATCGACGCCGTGGCCAATCAGGGCAAAGCGCACAAGTAGCCCCAACCCAAATCCGACGCGTGGCGCCGCACGACCCAGATGCGACGTCACGCCGCCCATACGCAGGAGCGCACCATGCTCAACCATCTCAAACAACACTTTGGCTCCCGACGCACCGGTGGTCACGGAGGCCTAGACATTGCGCGGCATATCGGCCCCGGGCTGCTCGTGACCGTCGGCTTTATCGACCCGGGCAACTGGGCCTCCAATATGGCCGCGGGCTCGCAGTTTGGCTACGCGCTGCTGTGGATCGTCACGCTGTCCACGATTATGCTCATCGTGCTGCAGCACAACGCGGCGCACCTGGGTATCGCCACGGGCGCCTGCCTTGCCGAGGCCACGACACGTTACCTCCCCCGCTTCGTCGGGCGTACGGTGCTCGCCAGCGCCTATCTCGCGACCATCGCCACCGCCATGGCCGAAGTCCTGGGCGGCGCGATTGCCCTTCAAATGCTCTTTGGGCTGCCCGTGCGCGCGGGCTGCGTCATCGTGGCGGCAGTATCGATGGCGATGCTCATGACGAGCTCCTACAAGCGCGCCGAACGCTGGATCATCGCCTTCGTGGGTGTGGTGGGACTCTCGTTTTTAGCAGAGCTCGCGCTGGTCAAAGTCGACTGGCCGCAAGCAACCGCAAGCTGGATCACCCCCAGCATGCCTGCCGACTCGGCAACGATTATCGTGAGTGTCCTGGGTGCAGTCGTTATGCCCCACAACCTTTTTCTGCACTCCGAGGTCATCCAATCCATGCACTTCGAAGGCCAAGGCGAGCAGGTTATCGAAGAGCGTCTGCGCTACGAGCTCTTCGACACGCTCTTTTCGATGGGCGTGGGCTGGGCAATCAACTCGGCCATGGTCATCCTGGCCGCAACGACCTTCTTTGCGCACGGCATGGTCGTAGACGACCTCACCGTCGCAGCGGCCACGCTCTCCCCCATCTTGGGCCCGGCGAGCTCGACCATCTTTGCGGTAGCGCTGCTGTTCGCGGGATTATCGAGCAGCGTGACAGCGGGCATGGCGGCGGGAACCATCACTGCGGGCATGTTCGACGAGGAATACGACATCCACGACCGACATTCCTCGGTCGGGGTGGCGGCCTGTTTCGCCGGAGCAGTGGCGGCGTGCCTGGTCGTCCCAAATCCTTTTGAAGGTCTCATCTGGAGCCAGGCACTGCTGTCGCTTCAGCTGCCGATTACGGTCTTTGTGCTCATACGGCTCACCAGTTCGCCCCGCGTCATGGGCAAATACGCCAACTCGCGCCCGCTCAACGCGCTGCTCGTAGGGATCGGTGCCATCGTGACGATTCTCGATGTCGTGTTGTTGACAGGGATGTAATGGGGCGGGGCACCCACCCAGGCAAACGTCTCAATCTGTAACATCTAGACCCGCTTTTGATGTCTAGATGTTACAGATCGAGATCATTCCGAGGGACAGCTCCGTTTGTCTCGATCTGTAACAGATAGACCCCGTTTTCGCCGTTAGATGTTACAGATTGAGATCTTCTGCCGAACGGGTTTGGTTTGTCTTGATCTGTAACAAGTGGACCCAATTTCCGCTTCTAGATGTTACAGATCGAGACATTTCTTCAGCTCCAACCTTTTGTCTCAATCTGTAACAGATAGGCCCGTTTTGAGCCGCCACATGTTACCGATTGAGACAAACGGTCGGCCGGACTCACGACAGGCAGGATCGGCTAACAGCAGCCGTGATCCCTTAGGGACGGAAGAAAAGGGCCCCGGCCGAGAATTCGACCGGGGCCCTTGGACAGAGCTATGTGTTGCTGCAAGTCGTGTGCCTGCGAGCTACTCCTCGACGAGCTCAAACTGATCGGGACCGACGCCGCACACCGGGCACACATAATCCTCGGGCAGCTCGGGCGTATCGACCTCAACCTCGTAACCACAAACGACGCACACGAACTTATACGTCTTCTTCTCCTCAGCCATGATGTTCTCCTCTCGAACGTGACTGGTGATGTACTTCATTTATCAGTATAGATTCTCAATAATATAATGCAAGTATTTTTAAAACATTTCTAGCCTTGATACGAGGACGCCTTCGGAGGCGTCTTGCCCTTCAGGACCTTATGGTAGTAATCGTAGGTGAGCGGCGTCTCGTCACTCAAGCGCTCGGCATCCTCGACCTCGCCGATAAACAGTAGATGCGTGCCAACATCCACAGTGTCGATCAAATGGCAGCTAAACAGGGCCGCCGCGTGCTCGGGCACATAGGGCATGCCCAGAGCCGTCTCGCGGGTCTCGTATTTGGCAAACTTGTCATAATCGCTGCTGGTGCGGAACCCAAAGTTACCGATGTAGAGCATATCGGCGGTCTGATCGATCACGGTCAGCGCGAACGCTTTGGCCGAAGCGATGACGCCCGAGGTGACGTTGTCCTTGTTCACGGCAACCGAAATACGCGGCGGCATGGACGTCACCTGCACCGCAGTGTTGATGACGCAGCCGGCGCGCAGCCCGTCTGCCGCGGCGCTCACCACGTACAGGCCGCTCGGCATGGTAAAGAACGCAGTTTTGTCCATAACGATCACTCCCCTAGCTCGGGTTGGAACCTCATGGATGTATGTACCCACAAAAAAGGCAGCGCCCATAACGGACGCCGCCTTTGAAACATATGTGTCAGAACAGTAAGAAAGATGAGACACCCGCAGTTGCGGTGAAATAGGGACTGAATAGCCCCTCAAACAAGCAAAACAGTCCGTATTCCACCGCAACTTATATAGAGCGCCTAGCGGTTGCGTTCCTTGAGGGCGCGGTCGATCTCGCGTTGGACATCACGCTTGGCCATGTCCTCGCGCTTGTCGTAGAGCTTCTTGCCGCGACCCAGGCCCAGCAGCAGTTTTACGCGACCGTCGGTATTAAAGTAGAGCTCCAACGGAACCAGCGCATAACCACGGTTGCGAAGTTTGCCGTCAAGAAAGTCGATCTCCTTGCGGTGCAGCAGCAGACGGCGCCGACGGTCGGGATCGCGATTCCACACGCCACCATGGCTATAAGGGTGGATATGTAGGCCGACGAGCCAGCACTCCCCGCCACGAATCAGTGCAAAGGTATCGGTAATCTGGCACGCGCGCTCGCGAATCGACTTGACCTCGGTACCGCTCAGCTCAATACCGCACTCAAACGTCTCATCGATAAAGTACTCGTGATGTGCCGAGCGATTCTTGGAAATGAGCTTGCGCTCGCGCTTACTGGGCATCGCCGGCCTCCTTGGCGCCATCGGCGTTTGAGCCCGCAGCCTCGCGCTTTGCCTTGCGCTCGGCGTTAAGCTCGGCATCACTCTCGCGCACCAGCTTGATAATCGCCGCGCACGCCTCTTCGCCCACCAGGTCGCGGGCACGGACCGTCAGGCGCGTAGCCTCCTGCTTGTCGCCGTCGCTCGCAGCGTCGGTCGCGCACATGATCAGGCAGATGGCGATCTCGGCCGAAGGCGAGGTCGGCACGCCCTGCAGGGCGAGCTCACCCATCACATGGTCGTCACTCTCGTCCGCGGCATCCGGATAGGTGGTATGGATCTTGTTGAGCAGGCGCGTCGTATGTGCATCATTGGGCGCCAGGCGCAGCGCCAGACGCGCGCAGCCCACGGCAGCCGAAATGTTCTCGGTCTCGGGCTCCAAGAAGTACTGACCCAAGTTGGTGTAGGCGCGTGCGGCGCACTTACCGTCGCTCGCGCGCTCCAGCACCGAGAACGAGAGCGATGCCCACTCCTGCTTGTCCTCGAGTGCGCGGAACAGCTCGGCCAGGTCCAAGCGATAGTTACAGTTCATGGGATCCCAACGTACGGCCTGCATCAGGGCATTCCGAGCACTCACATAATCCTGCTGGCGGATGTAGGCAAACGCCATGTCGGAGTACAGGCGGTCAAAGGGAACCTCGACCTGCACCAGTTCGCGCGGATCCTTCTCCACGCGGCGATAGGCCAGGCGCTCAAACTTGCTGTCGAAGCTAAAGTACTGGCGCTTCTCCTCCGTCTTGCACTCGGCGTCGATATACTCCTCGGCGAGCTCCACCAGACGCTCCAACAGCGGCGTCGCCGTAGCCAGGTCGCCCTGCGCCAGATAGTTCTCGGCATACGTGATGTCTTCCAAGCTGATAGGCAGGTCCATGACAACTCCTCGGTCCGGGCGGCAGACTCAACGCGCGCCTTAAATATCGGTCAATACACAAAACCCGGGTCTCTTACGAGGCCCGGGCATTCAATTTTGGTAGCCCGTACCAGATTCGAACTGGTGATCTCCGCCTTGAGAGGGCGGCGTCCTAAACCGCTAGACGAACGGGCCATATGTAGCAAATGCAATGGCTGGGATGGAGGGAGTCGAACCCCCATTGACGGAACCAGAATCCGCTGTCCTGCCATTAGACGACATCCCAATGACTGCATCGCTGCGCTCGGCTGTGCCTTTGCGCAAGAAAGAAATATACGGGAAGTACCGCCGTGACGCAAGCCCCAATTTTGACTTTTTTAAAATTCAGCCAAATTGGCCTAATTTAGTCCAACCCGTGAAGGACCTGTGAAGCCGACTGCAGTACACGAAGGGCAAAACGCCGCGAGCGGTAGCCGTCAACCGTTGGCAGATTCTACCGCGAAAACGATAGCACCAGGCAACACAATCGAAGTATCAATGATCACGTAGATATCGAGGCGCCATGGACGAAGAGCTTGATTACCTATGGGAGACCCTGGGCCTCGAGATCACTGCTGACCTTTGGCCCGAACGGGACAAAATCCATCCCACTCTGCGCCCCGCCATCACGGTGATGCAGGCAAAATACCGCCGTGCATCCTTTTTGATCATGCGGATGTCATGGCACGCGGGACTCCCCGACCTTAAGCGAATCCAGGCAAGCCTCGTCGAGCTGTCCGGTATGCCGACTGTCATATCCGAGGCGCACCTGGAGCAGCGCCAGCGCGAGCGACTGCAACAGCAGCGGATCCCCTTTATCTGCCCCGGCGTTCAGGCATATCTGCCCTTTATGGACGAGGAGTACTGGAGCGGCAAGCCCAACAAGCACGTAAAGGTCTACGATCCGCACGAATGGGCGCAGCTGGAGGACTGACTGGGGCAAGCCTGCCGGCGGAAAGTGCGTCCCAGATTTCAAGCTCAAACTGGTCCCCACTTTCCCATCGAGCCCTCAACCGGAAACCGTATCCCGTAATCGAAGCTCAAAACGGGTCGCGCTTTCCGCAGCCGCTACAGCAACGCCTCGGCCCAGGCCGCTTCCCTAAAGCCGGGGATCGCAAAGTCGTCGCCCACCAGCAGCGGGCGCTTAACCAGCATGCCGTCAGTCGCCAGCAGCTCGAAGCACTCCTGGTCCGTCATACCCGCATCCAGACGCGCCTTCAGGCCCAGCTCTCGATATTTCATGCCCGACGAGTTAAAGAAGCGTCGCACCGGCAGCCCCGAACGAGCAATCCAGGTCGAAAGTTCATCGGCCGTGGGATTGTCCAAAACGATATCGCGGTCGATATACTCAACCCCGTATTCGTCCAGCCATGCCTTGGCCTTCTTACAGGTCGAGCACTTGGGATATTCAACAAACAGTACGGTCATGGGAATCCTCCGAATATAGATCGGCCAACGCAGGTACACACCATACGAGGCGCCTTCGCATGATGGGGCAATTGTAGCCCACGGGCCACACGCTAAACGAACCGTACCCCAAATCCGCGTTTGATGAACGGCAGCAGCTCCATTGCCTCGAACGTGATATGGCCCGCAACGTTCATGCGCTCGTCGCCGGGAAGATCGACCCGCGAAATCTCAAGCTCGCCTTCGTAGCGCCCATAGCCGCTATTGCTCACAGCGATCGACCCCGTCTTTCGCGGCAGGCCGGCACCAGTATCCGCCGGCACGGAATCTGGCTTAAGCGTCGTGCGTGACTCCTGAGACCTAAAGATGAGGGCGCTCGAGTCGGGCCGGTCGTGATGAATCTGATCACGTACATAGGCATAGCCGGAGTCAAGCTCGCATTGCAGGTCTACGTATCCGGCGGAAACTTGAGCAAACTGTGCCCAACCCGCATCGGAAAGATCGGGGTCGCCGACCAAAACAATGTCGCAATCGGCGCCATGTGCGAGCTCAAGCATGTTGAGGGCAACCTTTGACGCGCGACCGCGCTGTGCCTCAACCGTCGGCAGCCCTTCGAATACCGGCCCGCGAACGTTGGCATCACCCGGCACAAAAGCCATGATTTCGAAGCCGAGCGCCGCAAGACGAAGATTCGTCCGAGCAATGTCCTCCAGAGCTAAACCGGTATAAGGCTTGGGATAAAAATTGTGGCAGGCGGCAAAACGAGTCACATCGGCACCGGCTTCTCGCCACGATGCGATTTCATCAGAACTCACCGTCGATGCATTGACCACAATGCGAAATACACCGGACAGTTCCGCAACCCGCTGGGCACTAAAGCCATAGTCCAAACGAAGGTATTCCAGCCCCAGGTCACGCAGATCCTCGATGCGCTCAAGCCCGAGCAAATCGCATGTGCGCGGCCCCACGTCGGCAATGAGCGCAATGCCGCGGGTGGAAAGCAGCGACAGCACCTGGCGGACCTTATCAGCATACGCCGCTCCCCCGTCCTCGGGAATATGCAGTGAGGTAAACGCATAGCGCGCACCCGCCGCGGCACCACGCTCAATCGTCCGCTCAATATCCTGCAGAGGGCTGGAAAGATAAATCGAAATACCCGTTTTCACGCTTCAACGCTCCTTTAAAAAAGGCCGGCGGAGCAGTTAGCCCCGCCGGCACAACCATAGCATCAAGAGATCTGCGTCACGTCAAGACGTTCGAATGACATAGCGCGCAGCATCAGGCTACTCGCCGAAAAACTCGTTGATCTTCTGCTCGTCCACGCCAAAGAACCACGTCAGGACAAAGCCGGCGACATAGGCAAGCAGCATAGCGGCAACGTAGCCGAGCTGCTGACCAGGAACGACGATCAGCAGGCCAAACAGACCGGAAACGCCCTGAGAAACCGTGCCGATGTGGAGCAGCGCCGCGAGCGCGCCGCCAAATCCGGCACCCAGGCAGGCCGTCACAAACGGACGAACGAGCGGCAGCGTAACGGCATACATCAGAGGCTCGCCCACGCCCAGGATGCCAACGGGGATGGACTCGGCGACATACTTCTTGAGCTTGGCGTTCTTGGTCTTAAAGTACAGCGCCAAACCGGCACCGACCTGGCCGCCGCCAGCCATCATAAGGATGGGCAGCAGGTAATTGATGCCCTTGGTAGCGCCGTCGGGATCGTTGAGCATAGCGTGGATCGGCGTGAGCGCCTGATGCAGGCCGACGGACACCAGCGGCAAGAAGCCTGCCGACAGGATATAGCCGCCCAGGACGCCCAGCTTCTCGAAGATAAAGGTGAGGACGCTAAAGATTGCGGCCGTCAGCCATGCGCCAACCGGCTGGATGACAAGCATCAGAGCAAAGGCGCCGATGATGAGCACCAGCAGCGGGGACAGGAACGTATCGAGCGCGTTGGGCATGACCTTGCGAATCTGACGCTCCATCCAGGCAAAAAATGCGCCAGCGATGAGAGCCGCGATCATGCCGCCCGCTGCGGGGTTGTACTGCGCATTGGTGAGCGGCAGCAGAATGGCAGTGGCAGGATCAGCCGCGCCAGGCGCAAGCAGGGGCATGGCACTGTTGGCGATACACATCATGCCGGCGATGCCGCCCAGCGCAGCGGAGCCACCAAACTCACGTGCTGCGTTATAGCCCACCAAGATGGGCAGATAGGCAAACAGGGCCCAGCCCATGGAACGAATACCCTGATACCACCACTCGCCTGCAAGCGCGCCTGCCGTCGAGACGTTAATGACATTGCAGATACCGTTGATGAGGCCAGCCGCAATGATGCCGGGAAGCAGGGCGACGAAGACATTGGAAATCTTCTTGAGGAAGGCCTGAACCGGCTTGGACTCATACTTGGCCTTCTGCGCGGCCTTGTTTGTGGCCGCAGCGTCAACTACGCTCTCGTCAGCAACGCCTTTCGCAAGGCCGGTGAGCTTGGAGAATTCCTCGAGCACCTTATTCACCTTGCCCGGACCCAGCACGATCTGCATCGTGTCGTCCTCGACCAGGCCCATCACGCCGTCGAGTGCCTTAATACCCTCCGTGTCAACGTTGCTCGTGTCTTTGACGGTCACGCGCAGGCGCGTCATGCACGCCGCGTTTGCGAGCACGTTGTCTTTACCGCCCAAAAGATCCAGCAGCTTTTGAGCCAGCTCTTTGTTCGTCATAACTCCTCCTTGTATTGGATATCTCTTCTTGATGTCATATCTACTCACGCCGTGCACCTATTGGGCATCGGCATTGCTCTTCTCATGGCCCCTCACCGCAGCACGGACATGGCCGCGCGCCCGCTCAAGAGCTACCGCAGCCTGCTCGGCATCGCAGTCCAGCAGCACCGAGACAATAGCGGTTTTTACGTGGCCGCCGGCATCTGCAAGCGCCTGAACAGCGCGCTCGCGCGTGCAGCCGGTCACCTCCATCACGATGTTCTGGCCGCGCACCACCAACTTCTCGTTCGTCTGCTGTACATCGACCATCAGGTTTTGGTACACCTTGCCAATCTTGACCATGGCACCGGTCGAAATCATATTGAGAATGAGCTTTTGGACCGTTCCCGCCTTGAGCCTCGTTGAGCCGGTCAGCACCTCGGGACCGGGCACAGGCTCAATGGCAAGATCCGCGCTCTCCCCGATCTTCGACCCTTGGTTACAGGCAATTGCGATGGTCTTGCACCCAGTTGCTTTGGCGTACACAAGGCCGCCCACCACATAGGGAGTACGACCGCTTGCCGCCAGGCCAACGACAAGATCCTTATCCGAGAGTCCACGCTCCCGCAGGTCGCTCGCGCCAAGCTCCTCGCTGTCTTCGGCGCCTTCGACGGCCTTGATAAACGCCGTCTCGCCTCCGGCAATGAGCCCGACGATCAGATCGGGTGACACGCCAAACGTGGGCGGACACTCCGAAGCGTCGAGTACGCCCAGACGACCGCTGGTGCCTGCGCCCATGTAAAAGACGCGCCCGCCGCGCTCGAGTGCCTCAGCAGCCCAGTCGATTGCTGTGGCAACCTGGGGCAACACTTTCGTGACCGACTGGACGGCACGAAGATCCTCATCATTCATCGTCGTGACGATTTGCAGCGATGTCATCGTATCGAGGTCCATTGACCTTTGATTACGCTGTTCGGTCGTGAATTTTGTTAAATCGAGCATTTCATTCACCTCATCTTTCCTGTTTCTCGATGTAGTTTTGCTTAATGACATGCGTCGCCCGCTCGTAGTCGCTGGCAACGTAAGCAGCGTACAGGGCATCGACAACCATAAGCTGGGCCATACGCGAGGCCATGGCACCGCTGCGGACCAAGGGCTCGCTTGCAGCAACGCCGAGCACGGCATCGGCCATGGTGGCAAGCTTGGACGATCCATCTACTTTGGTAACGGCCACAACGAGACAGTTGTGACGTTGAGCCTCAGCAGTGCAGTCCAGCACCTCTTGCGTCAAGCCCGAGTAGCTAAAGGCGATTGCCATATCGCCCTCATGCATGTTCTTGGCACACAGGAGCTGATCATGCCAGTCGTCGTACAGATGGCACTCTTTGTCGACACGCATGAGCTTTTGCGCCAGATCGTGCGCGACCAAACGAGAGGCACCGATACCGAACAGATTGACCGCACGTGCCCGCTTAAGATAGGCCGCACATCGCTCCAAGACGGTGTAATCGAGCGTTCGCGCCGTCGCTTCGATCGTGCGCACGTTGCTTTTCATCACCTTCCCCACGATACGTTCGACGCTGTCATCCATGGAGATGTCCTCGAGGGCAACGTCTTTCTTGTCACCCAAGAGCGCCAGCTCGGCAATCAGTTCGCGCTGGAACTCCTTGTAGCCCGCAAAACCCAAGCGCTTGCAAAAGCGCAAAATGCTCGAGGGCGAGGAGAACGTGGCATCGGCAAGACCGCGGACGGACAGCCCGACCACCTCGTGCGGATGAGCGCTTACATATGCGATGACATTGCGTTCCGCCGGGCTCGCGCTGAGCTCACGCTCGCGAAGCCGCAAAAGCAATCCGTTTGCCATCTCAAACACCTCCGTTGAGAAGAATTAAAGACCAACGAATGATTCGTACCGGATACAAACAGCTTTTACGGTACATTGTGCCGCATCGTGGCGCACAAAGGGCGAGCGTTCTACCGCTCGCCCCTCAAATCCGACCGCTCGGAAATACGCGCGAAACAAAATAATTCAACAAGGTCGCATTATCAGAAACGGGTTTGTTACCGGCTAGCGCCTCGCATGGGCGCCGATCGGCCGAGTCGCATAGCGCACCAACGCCGCTGCCAGCAATACCAACAGCATGGCGGTGACATAGCCCGCAGCATCGAATCCTAAATCGATAACGTCGAAATGCCTGCCAGGAACAAAGATCTTATGTGCCTGATCGCCAACGGAGCAGACGGCGCAAAAGAGCAACACGGGCACGCAACGGGAGCATACGCTCCACGGACGCCTGGAAAAGCAAACCACGACCACCGAGGCGAACAATCCGACGAAGAAAAACTCTACGGTATGGGCAACGCGACGGACGTTCGTGCCCACCCACATGCGAATGGAAGCAAGTCGGCCAGACCGGACATTCGAAGCAGCCGAATCGGTGCCCCCGGTCATCCCGTTCTCGGTCTGAGCTTCACCCGCGACATCGGCAGCCTGTACGCCCGTAGCCTGACCCTCCACCACACGCGCGGTGGACTCGCTCAGCAACGACGTCTGCACCGCATTTTGCTCCGTCAGCACCCAGATGCCCGCCAGCGTTGCAGCGAACAGAACGATCGCGGTCCATCCGATTATTTGTTTTACGCGCGCCAAGGGCCTACCTCCTTTTTTGAATATCAGCGAGTGTAGCCCCAAATGACATCGCCATCGTATCAAAATTTGAATCGCAACAGGAAGCGACAAAGCGACGCAAACCCCTACCCCGCCTCGCGCATCCAGCGATCGAACGTCCCCACGCACACGCCCAGGCACTTTGCTGCCTGGCTGCGGGTTATATCGCCTGCCTCATAGCTATCGCGCACCAGCTCAAACTGAGGAGGGCACGGCTTGCGAGGTCGACCGAAACGGACCCCTCGCGCCCGCGCCGCTGCAATTCCCTCCGCCTGGCGCCGATGGATATTCTCGCGCTCCACCTGCGCCACGTAGCTCAGCAGTTGTAGCACAATATCGGCAATCAGGGTATTGGTCACATCCGGCGCGCCGCCGGCCCTGGCGCGCGTGTCAAGCAATGGCATGTCCAACACCACAATGGCAACCCCGAGCTCCTTGGTAATGCGTCGCCATTCCTCAAGAATCTCGGAGTAATTACGGCCAAGTCGATCGATAGAAAGCACCACCAGCACGTCCCCGTCTCCCAGGATGTGCAGCAGCTCGCGATACCGCGGGCGATCGAAGTCCTTGCCGCTCGCATGGTCGGCATAAATATTCGCCGAGCCCACGCCATAGGCGCCCAGCGCATCCAGCTGCCGATTTAGATTCTGATCGCGCGAACTCACCCGCGCATAACCATACACCGTCGCCATCTCATCCCCGCTTTCTTGTAAACCTGCCAAAAAGGGACAGGTTTATTTTGGTAGGATTTACCTCTCCAATAGCAGGTAAGCGGGCGGCCGTGCAGACGGCAAGGTAGCCATGATCCAAATGCGGAGGGCGGCCCCGAAAGACCGCCCTCCGCTCTCCCGTCATGAGTCGAGATTTGGCTAATGGATAAGCTTAAAGTCCAAGTGCCCACGCGTGGTATTGACGCGCGAGACCTCGATAATCACGCGCTGGCCCAGTTCATAGCGAGTCCCCGTGTCGGCGCCCGTCAGTGTAAGCGCATCCTCGTCGAACTCGAACCACTCGTTGCCCAGGCTCTTGATCGAAACCAAGCCTTCGACCTGCGTCAGGTCCAAGCGCACAAAGAGGCCCATGCTGCTAACCCACGAGACGGTTCCGGCATAGCGCTCGCCCAGACGGTCCTCATAGTACTGGGCAATCTTGATCTTTTGCGTCGCATGGCTGGCGGCATCTGCCGCGCGCTCGGCATCGCTGCATGCGCGGCAGATCTGCGGCAGAATGCGCGGCAGCGACTCGCGCCCCTTGCCGATCAGCCGCGGCGTACGGACCAGGGCGTCCTTGCCGCCGAGCTGCTCATAGGCCAACTGCAGTTTGAGCACGCGGTGCACTACCAGATCGGGGTAGCGACGGATGGGACTCGTAAAGTGACAGTAGCACGGCGCGGCGAGCGCAAAGTGGCCCTCGTTGCGCGGCTTGTACAGTGCGCGCTGCATGCTGCGCAGAAGCAGCGTGTTGACGAGCGGTGCGTTGGCCGTACCGGCGGCAGCATCAACTGCAGCCTGTAGCTCATCGGGACTCCCCAGGGCGATACCGGCAGCACGGCGATCGTCGATGATGCCCAGCTGCGCCAGCGCAACGGCGGCACCGTGCAGGCTATCGGGGCTCGGATCCTCATGCACGCGATAGCAGGCCTCGATATCACGGTCTGCCAGCCACTCTGCAACGCACTCGTTGGCGAGTAGCATGGCTTCCTCGATAAGCGACGTGGCACACGAACGCTCGCGCGCCACAATCTGCACGGGTACTCCGTCCTCGTCCAATAGAGCGCGAATCTCGGCCGTGTCAAAATCGACTGAGCCGCGGACGCGACGAATACGACGGCGAAGTTCGGCGAGTTCGTTGGCGGCGACAAGGAAATTGCCGAGGTCGACGTTGCAGCCGCGGGCGGCCTTCTCGCACGCAAGACCGCGCTCAAGCGCCTCCTCGCGCGAGGCCTCAGCAGCCGCAACATCCTCGGCAGCACCCTCCAGCACCCCATACTCCACCGCGCCGGCACGCACCAGCAGCGCCTCGGCGCCGTCATAGTCCATACGCACACGCGAGCGAATCACGCTGGGGTACGGATCGTAATGCCGCACGCGACCCTGCGCATCGAGTTCAATGTCAACGGTAAACGCAAGACGGTCCTCGTCAGGGCGAAGCGAACACAGGTCATTGGACAGGCGTTCGGGCAGCATGGGAAGCACGCGATCGGCCAGATACACCGATGTCGTACGATGGCGAGCCTCAAGATCGATATGCCCGTCCCAAGCCACATAGTGAGAAACGTCAGCGATATGCACACCCAGCTTGTAGCCACCCTCGGGCGTGCGCTCAAGCGAAATGGCATCGTCAAAGTCGCGCGCGTCGACCGGGTCGATCGTGATGACAAAGCGGTCGCGCAGATCGCGGCGGAGCGGGTCCTTGAGTGCCGAGGCAACGTCAAGCGAAAGCGCCTCGGCCTCGTCCAGCGCGGCCTCGGGATAGCTATCGGTATAGCCGTAACGCGCCATCACGTATTGAACGCCCAAATCGGGCGCGTCATCTCCGCCAATGCGGCGTTCGATCGTCACGGTGCCCGATTCCAGGCGCGTCGGGTAGGTCAAAATGCGCGCGACAACGGCATCACCCGGGTGGACGCCCAGACGATCCGCCGAGGTATCCTCGGGCAGAATGAAGAAGTCGGCCTTCAGGCGCGAATCGAGCGGCTCGATCACGCCGAGCGGACCAGCGGTCTGGTACGTACCCACCACGCTTATGGCTGCGCGCTCAACCACGCCTTCGATCACGGCGCGCCGCTCACCGTGCGGGCTGTTCTTAATGCTCACGGCAACGGTATCGCCATCCATGATCTCGCGCTTACCGCGGCCCATAACCTTGTAGTCGCCGCTCTCGGTTATGACATAGGCGCCATGCTCATGGAGCTGCACGCGCCCGGTCAGGCTCGGACGGCGTTCGCTGCGCACCGGCCCGCGCTTATTGCGGGCACCGCGCTTATGCTTGTTATTGCGCCCCATGGCGCCTCCTTGCTATCGATGACGAACTCCAAAGAGTCTACCCAAATGATTCGCTTTCCTGCCGTCCCCTAGAGATCAAAAAACGGGCCGCCCCATAAGAGACGACCCGTTGGAAGGGATGAATTCCAGACATGCCTACACGCGCAGGTAGCGGCGCATGGCTATGGCAGAACCAAAGAGACCGATAATCACACCGACCAGAATCAGCGCAGCATAGGTCACCAGGTAGTACTGCATCGGCAGGGCAAACGACATCCAGCCGATGCTCTCCTGCAAACGCGGAATCATCAGATTGCGCAGCAGCTCCAGAACGCCGATGGAAAGCAGCGAGCCCAAAATGGCCTGCAGTACGCCCTCGGTGATAAACGGGCCGCGAATGAAGCCGTTGCTGGCGCCGACCAGACGCATAATCGCAATCTCACGACGACGCGCCGTGATGGACAGGCGAATCGTGTTGTTGATGAAGATGAATGCGATAAAGGTCAGAAGGCCAACGAGCACCACGGCGGCGATGCGGATGTAGTTGGTCACCTGGAACAGGCGGCTCACTTCCTCCTGGCCGTACAGCACGCTCGCGTTGACGTCGCCGTCATCCGCGATCTTCTGGAAGTCGGCGTTCTTCTTGAGCTTCTGGGCCGTGCTTTCGACCTTGGACGGATCGTCCATCTCAATTGCAAACGAAGCCGGCAGCGGGTTCTGGCCATCGAGCGCGCTCATGGTGGCGTCGGCGTTGCCCGACATCTTGCTCGTATACTCGGCCAGTGCGTCGTCCTTGTCCTTATAGGTCACGGACTTGACGTTATTCCACGTCTTAAGCTCGGCCTCAAAAGCCTGAACATCAGCCTGATCGGCGTCATCGCTAATGAACGCGTTGATGACAACCTGATCCTCGACGGTGCCGATCACGGAGTTCAGCATCGCGGAGCCCATGATGAACAGGCCGATGATAAACAGCGAAAGGAAGATCGTGATGACGGCGCCGAGCGAGGTAGTCCAGTTACGGAAGAAGTGGCTGATTGCCTCTTTGAAGGAGTAGCCCACGTTAGTTGGTGCCATAGTTGCCGTAACCTCCCCTCTCCTGGTCGCGGATAACGTGGCCGCCCTCGAGGGCGATCACGCGACGGTGCATGCTATCGACCATCTCGCGGTCGTGCGTGGCGACGATCACGGTGGTGCCGGTGCGGTTAATACGCTCGAGCAGCTTCATGATGCCCAGTGAGATCGCCGGGTCGAGGTTACCCGTGGGCTCGTCGCAGATCAGCAGCGGCGGACGGTTGACCATAGCGCGGGCGACGGCAACGCGCTGCTGCTCGCCACCGGAAAGCTGGTCGGGCAGCGAGTCCATCTGATCGGCCAGACCGACCAGACGCAGCACCTCGGGCACCTGGCTGCGAATGACGCCCTTGGGTTTGCCGATGCACTGCAGGGCAAACGCCACGTTTTCGTAGGCGGTCTTTTGCGGCAGAAGCTTAAAGTCCTGGAACACGGCGCCAATCTGGCGGCGCAGGAACGGAACCTTGCGGTTCTTGATCTTCATGAGGTCCTGACCGGCAACCAAAATACGACCGCTTGTGGGCTTGACGTCGCGGTTGAGCGTCGACAGCAGCGTGGTCTTGCCCGAGCCGGAGTGACCGACCAAAAAGACGAACTCGCCCGGATAGATCTCGATGTTAATGTCGTCGAGCGCGGGCTTGTTGGGCTGCGCCGGGTAGATCTTGGTGACGTGCTCCATAAGGATGACGGGCTCGACACCGGCCTGCTTGGCCATCTTCTTGCGGCTAGCCTGCGGATCGATGGGCGCAAACACCGACGTAAAGTCGGGATTGTTGAGCGCGTTATCGAGGCTTGCGACCTCGGCGGCCTGATCGCTCTCGACCACCGGGGCAGCAGGCTGCGTGGGATCGGGAATAGCGGCAAAGAGACCGGACTGCGCAGGCTGAGGAACCGGCGTCGCAGGGGCCATGGGGTCGGGAATGCCGGCCATGGTAGGCTGCGGCGTGGCGGCGCCAGCCTGAGGCTGCTCCACGCGAGCGGTCACGGCCTGAACGGGCTCAAAACCCGCCGTGCCGGAAAGCGCGACATCGCTGGTGGGATTGTAGGCAAAGGGATCGGATGCCGGCTGTGCCTGATCTGCCGGCTGAGCGGGGGCCTGAGCAACAGGCTGGCCCTCTGAATCCGGAGTGGCGAAACGACTGCCCTGGACGCCCGTCTGCGTCTTGGGGGCATCATCGCCCGCACCGGAGGTACGGAAGTGGTTACCCACTGGTGCTCCTTATCGTCGTGCGTTTAAACTACATGAGCGCTTTGTATTTTAGCAGCAATGCCTTTGCTGCACATAAGAAGCATGGCGCGCCTTGGATTCCCGTCGGCCCCCTTGAATATCAACTTCATCCGAACACCTCCCCCGTCCGCCTCAATCGGGTATACTTCAGTCATTGTGAAAAGCCCTAGGGCTTTTAGCGGCTGCGGGTACCTGTACCTTCAGCCGCATTTTTCTTATCTTTTGGAGCCGATATGGGAGATTCCGGCACCGCCACAACAAGGGAACGGCCACTCATCGGCGCCGCCCAGCAAGTCCGCCACCTCAAGGACCGAGGGGTCCGCTTCGAGCTGACAGACGAGCGGGAGGCCGAGCGGTTCCTGCGAGAGAGCAACTTCTTCTTCAAGGTGAAGGCGTTCGCGAAGTGCTTCTCCCGCTACACCAACCCCGACTCGGAGCACTTCGGCTCCTACATCAACCTCGACTTCGCCCACCTCGCCGAGCTCACGAGGCTCGACCACCACCTTCGCGAGACAGTCCTCTCCCTCACACTCGACATCGAGCACTACATGAAGGTCGAGCTCAACAAGATGATCATGGACGAGGGAGACGATCCCTACGAGCTCATGGCGTCCTTCTTCAATTCCGAGCGCGAGAGAAAGGTCAGGGTACTCGAGAAGAGGGTCGATCTCGACTCTGTTCGGTCGAAAGCCCCGACGGTCATGGGCCTGTCCGGAGACCTGGCCGCCCAGGACGCCGAGACCGTCATCTCCGCTCTAGCCTCCATTCTGCACCTTGCATCGGATTCGCTCGACGGGATAGACCCCGAGCACACCGAGAGGAGTCTCGCCGGGCTGGGAGGGTCCTCATACACCCGCGGGCTCATCGAGAAGTACGGAGACCCTGGACACATGGCGGTCGAGGAGCTGGGGATCGACCGCGAGCTCGTGTCACTCACTAAGAGAGCGCCCATCGTCCACGACTTCACCGCCCTCGCCCTCTGCTACATGCACATAGCCAAGAGCGAGAACGCAAGAGGGGACGCCGCCGGGCAGCTCCGAGCCCTGCGCAGACGATTCATGGCGCACAGGGACTACTTCTCCAAGCAGGGCGAGCTGAAGAACGGCCTTGCCATGCTCAGCGAGGTCATGGACAAGACGGCTGACCGGCTCTCACGGCCATAGCGGACACGTCTCGTAGCACCAGAAGTCAGCTCTCCGCATCCATCACCGCCCAGCCCACAGGTGCAATACTCGGAATAGATATTAGACAAGAGGGACAGGTGGCCTGATAGTCCCCCGATTTTGTCCTGCGCTGCATCGAGGCGGAGGCATATACCGCCTTTCGAGCGCGCGTGACGCCGACGTATAGCAGGCCGATTTCCTCGATAAGCCCGTCTGGCGCTCTGCGCATCGACCCGAAGGCAAAGGGAGCCCAGAAGCTTGACGCTGCCATCAAGGCATGGCAGGACGCACAGGAGAACCTCAAGTCGGGGAAGATGACTCGGGACGGTTACGGTCTCCGGCGCGTCTCGTTCAAATGACCAGAGCGGTTTGGGAAAGCGAATAAGCTCCCTTTCCGCCTGCCACACCCTCGCATATCCGCCACTCACCGAGCATCGCTGACTGCGGTTTCCCCCATTGCATGGGACGTAAATTTCAAAATTCCGCGCACATCCCGGCGCCAAACCACGTTATGCCCTATAGGAGGTGAGGGAAGAGAATGCAAGGCTTTCCATACGGCAGCAACGGCAGGACGGACGCGCCAGGCCGCGAAAACGACTCTTTGGTGGGGCGCTTCGCAGAGGAGCACTACGACGAGGTATACCGCTACTGCGCGCGAAGGCTCCCCTCGAAAGAGGATGCCCGAGACGTGACTCAGGAGGTGTTCCTTCGACTCGTGCGGAGCGATGCGCTATACGCCGAGCATGGAAAGCCCCTCGCGTATCTCTACACCTGCGCGCGCAACGTCTGTGCCGACTTCTACCGAGGCCAAAAACCGGTTGGCACCTTGGACGAGGACGATGCGCCGGCAATTCCTGACGCGCGGCATGTGGACATGGACGGACGGCTGATCATGGCAGATGCCCTTGCCCGCCTTACGGAAGAGGAGCGCGAGGTCATCGAGCTGCGCTACGGCCAGGACCTGCCTATGTCCGACATCTCCGCCGTGACGGGGAAGTCGAGGTTCGCCCTCTATCGAATCGAGCGGCGCGCGCTCGGCAGGCTCAAGGAACTGATGGGAGAAGGCCATGAATGACTCGAAGCTAAAGGATGCGCTGAGGAGCTACTACGCCGCTGACGCGGCATCCCCCGACGCTTCGGCGCGCAAGCGCACCTTGCTGCTCGTGGAAGCAGAGGCGGCTCGCGCCTGCGGAGGCGCGAGGGAGGCGGGTTACATCCCGCTCTGGCGGTTCGTCGCGAGCCAGGTTCGGTTCGTGCGTCCCTGGGCATGGATGCTCCAGATCGCGCTTCTGGCATGCATGCTCGTTCTCGTCGGTGAGATCGGCCCGCACTCGGGAAGCCCCATCGTCGTCATGGCGGCATCGGCCCTCTCGGTTGCCATAGCGGCACCATCGGTATTCAAGAGCTTCGAGACCCGCGTCTGCGAGATGGAGTACTCATGCCGGTTCAGCTGCGTGCAAGTGCTGGCGAGCAGGCTTTTGCTTTTCGGCCTGGCCGACGTGCTTTGGATTACGCTCGCCGTTGCGGCAGTGCCAACGCTCGCGGGGATCGACGCGCTTCGCGTACTGCTGTACGCATGCACGCCGTTCTTCTGCTCGTGTGCCACCTGCTTCTATGCGGCGCGCCGTCTGCCGGGCAACTCGCTCGTCGCCAGCGTCGCTCCCGCGATGTCCGTACTCGCGGCGCTCTGGCTGCTGAGCGCGACGTTCCCCCTCTGGTACGAGGGTGCGTCTCTCGCCGTATGGGTCGCGGCGCTCATGGCCTCCATGGCGCTCGCCGCCCTGGAGGCGTCAAGGCTCATGCGCTGCGTCTCGGGCGGCCTCTCGCCACACCTGTCAAAGGCGGCGCTCTAGCTCTCCTCCTGCTTATCTGCAACATCGAACGAAGGACAAGGAACGAACATGGAACTCAGGCTCGACAGGCTCACCAAGCAGTTCGGCAGCCATATCGCTGTCGATCGCGTGAGCTTCAGCTTCACGCCCGGCGTCTACGGCCTACTCGGGGCCAACGGCGCGGGCAAGACCACGCTCATGCGCATGATATGCGACGTCATGAGGCCGACATCGGGAAGCGTGCTGTTCGGGGGCACCCCCATAGACCAGCTTGGCGACGGCTATCGGGCGCGCCTCGGGTACCTGCCCCAGGACTTCGGCTACTACCCGGATTTCACGGCTTGCGACTTCATGATGTACCTGGCATCGCTCAAGGGGCTCACCGCGCAGCAGGCGAAAGTGCGCACGCGCGAACTCTTGGGCGTTGTCGGCCTCGCAGAGGCCGCAAAGCGGAAGGTCAAGACCTTCTCCGGCGGCATGAAGCAGCGGCTCGGCATCGCCCAGGCGGTGCTCAACGACCCGTCCGTCCTCGTGCTCGACGAGCCCACCGCGGGGCTCGACCCCAAGGAGCGCGTCCGCTTCCGCAACCTCATATCCTCTCTCGCCCAAGACAAGATCGTCATCCTCTCCACGCACATCGTCTCGGACGTGGAGTACATCGCCGACGAGATTCTCGTGATGCGCGCTGGCGGCATCATCACGACGGGCACGGTCGAAGAGATCACGGGGGACATCAGGGGATGCGTCTGGGAGTGCGCTGTCGCTCCGAGGGAGGCAGACGCCATGTCGGCATCGCTCACGGTGGGCAACATCCACTACGCCCAGGACGGCTCTGCCATCGTTCGCGTGGTGGCGCAGCAGCGTCCGCATCCGAGTGCGCGCGCCGTGGAGCCGACGCTGGAGGACGTCTACCTCTACCTCTTCCAAGAGCAGTCCGGGTGCCTGCCGGTTTCGCAAACGAAAGCGGAAGTGGGGCAGGACGCAATCGCACGCAGGAAAGGAGCGCACCGTGGGTAGCCTCATCAGATACGAGCTCAAGAAGATGCTCTCAAGGCGCGTCTCGCAGGTCTCTATAGCAGCCGTCCTGGTGTTGGTCGCGGTCATAGCCTTCTTCTACGTAACGTCCCAGTACGCCCTCGAACCCAAGGAGATGGGCACCGAATTCGAGGGCACTGCCGCCATCGCCCAGATAAAGGCAAACGCGGAAGCGCTCGCAGGCCCCATCACCGACAAGAAGGCCACCGAGGCGCTCCGCGAGTTCAAGGAGTTCGTCGGTCCGGACGGCGAGGTCAAGGAAGAGTACAGAATGGACAGAAAGCCCTACGGGGAAAAGGCGGACGAGTACTGGGAGTTCAGAGCGAAGAACGGCTCCCTTATGGCGCTGCTGACAAGCCCTTGGATGCAAGACAACCAGATGCCCGTGTCCGCGGTAGCCACTATCGACACGACTGGCACCGTCGACCTCTACGGACAAGTCCGCTCGAAGATAGTCTCCGAGCTCCACGCGAACGGGGCCCTCTCGTACAACGACGAGGAGAGGGCGTTCTGGAGCGAGAAGGCGCAAGGTGTGCACACGCCCATCGAGTACGGATACGCAGGAGGGTGGGCGGAGTTCCTCAACCTCGCCCAGTTCCTCATATTCGCGATGCTCGCAGTCGTGATAACGTGCGCATCGGTGTTCAACGGGGAGTACCGGGCCAAAACCGACGCCATCCTGCTGTCCACCAAGTTCGGCAAATCAAGGCTCGGGCGCGCGAAGGCGGCAGCCTCTGTGATCGCGGCAAGCGCCATATACTGGGTCTTCACACTCGTCTTCCTGGCAATACCGCTCGTCTTCTACGGAGCCGACGGCGCAGGTCTACCCATCCAGATCTGCAACATCACATGCACCTACGGCATAAGCCTGTCAGCCGCCGCCCTCATATGCTGCCTCGTCGGGTATCTCGCAACCCTCGCCCTCCTTGGGATAGTGCTTGCGCTGTCGGCCAAGGTAGACAGCCCCATGGGAATCCTCGCAGTCGGCGTTGCTCTCATCTTGATTCCGATCATCGTGCCGACGATGACGAGCAGCATCGCGAACCACATCATCTACCTGTTCCCCTACGACGCACTGAACCCCTTGAACCTCTTCGACATGGTCTCGTACGCCATAGGCCCTGTCGTGGTCGAGCTCCCCGTGTTCCTCGCTGCTTTCTACCTTCTGCTTTTCGCGGCGGGCATTGTTCTCGCGATAAGGACGTTCAAACGCCATCAGGTTGCCTGATGATGTCAAGCAGAGCCGTTGCCGCCAAGAATGCATGAATCGGCGAACCTTCGAGTGATTGCGTACCATCTGGGCGAAGGTGGATTGTCTGAAGGCGGGAGTTAATCCCGCCTTCTTGTTATCGCGCCGCCGATTTAGCTCGCAACGCCCTGGCCTGCGGGTGCCAGCCCCGAAATTTACTCCCTCTTTCTGACCTGCGGAAACTCACGTATATCAGGGCGAAATCCTCTCCGATTCGCCTCTGGCTGTTAGGGTTTAGGGCTGAACGTTGCGCAACTGCGCCCTGGCCCGACCGTAAAACCTCTCTAACTTCTTTCCCCGCCGCCTTCAAACACAAAGCCGGGGTGCCCTCCACATGGAAGGCGCCCCGGCTTATTCGTTACCCAATGCGAAAAGCGGCTCTCAAGTTAAGGCCAAAGCAGACCGCCTTATGCCAAGAACTCCTTGGTGGTTGCCACGATGTTGGCGGCGTCCAGGCCGTACTTGTGCAGGAGCTCGGCACCCGGGCCGGACTCGCCGAAGGTGTCGTTGACACCGATCTTCTTGAGCGGCGTCGGGCACTGCTCACACAGGACGTCGGCAACGGCGCTGCCCAGGCCACCGATCACAGAGTGCTCCTCGACGGTCACGACGTGGCCGGTCTTGGTGGCGCTCTTGACGATCAGGTCGGCATCGATGGGCTTGATGGTGTGCATGTTGATGACCTCGGCGTCGATGCCCTCGGCAGCGAGCTGCTCGGCGGCCTCGAGAGCCTCGCCGACCATCAGGCCGCAGGCGATGATGGTCACATCGGCGCCCTCGCGCATGACAATGCCCTTACCCAACTCGAACTTGTAGGTCTCGGGGTCGTTGATAACCGGCGAGGCCAAACGGGCGAAGCGCATGTACACCGGACCGTCGCACTCGTAGGCGGCGCGCGTCACGGCGCGGGCCTCCACGTCGTCGGCGGGAACAATTACGGTCATGCCGGGGATGACGCGCATGAGGGCGATATCCTCGCAGCACTGGTGCGTGGCACCGTCCTCGCCCACCGAGATACCGGCGTGCGTGGCACCGATCTTAACGTTGAGGTGCGGGTAGCCGATGGAGTTACGAACCTGCTCAAAGGCGCGACCGGCAGCGAACATGGCAAAGGTACTCGCGAAGGCAACACGACCGGTGGTCGCGATACCGGCGGCGACGCCCATCAGGTTGCTCTCGGCAATGCCCACATCGAAGAAGCGGTCGGGGCAGGCCGCCTTGAACTTACCGGTCTGCGTGGCGGCGGCCAGATCGGCGTCGAGGACCACAAAGTCATCGTGCTCGTTGGCGAGCTCGACGAGGGCCTCGCCGTAGCTTACGCGCGTGGCGATTTTCTTGACGTCTGCCATCCTAGAGCTCCTCTCCGGCGGCCGTGAGCTCTGCCATGGCCTGCTCAAACTGTTCATCATTGGGGGCCTTGCCGTGCCAACCAACCTGGTTCTCCATAAAGGACACGCCCTTGCCCTTCAGGGTCTCGGCGATAATGGCGGTCGGCTGGCCCTTGGTAGCGCGAGCCTCGGCAAAGGCGGCGCGGATCTGATCGAAATCGTTGCCGTCGGCAAGCTCCACCACGTGGAACTTAAAGGCGCGGAACTTGTCGGCGAGCGGCATGGGGTCGTTGACCTCCTCGACGGGGCCGTCGATCTGCAGGCCGTTGTGGTCGACGATCACACAGAGGTTGTCGAGCTGCTGGTTGCCGGCAAACATGGCGGCCTCCCAGACCTGGCCCTCCTCGCTCTCGCCATCGCCCAGCAGGGCGTACGTGCGATAAGTATCGCCCCAGTGCTTGGCGGCAACGGCCATGCCCACGGCGGCGGAGATGCCCTGGCCGAGCGAACCGGTGGACATGTCAACGCCCGGAGTGTCGTTCATGTTGGGATGACCCTGCAGGTGGCTGCCGATGTGGCGCAGCGTCTCAAGATCCTCCTTGGGGAAGAACCCGCGCTCGGCGAGCACGGCGTACAGGCCCGGAGCGCAATGGCCCTTGGAGAGCACAAAGCGATCGCGGTCGGCCTTGCGGGGATGGGCCGGGTCGACGTTCATTTCCTCAAAGTACAGATAGGTCATGATGTCGGCAGCGCCGAGCGAACCGCCCGGATGGCCGGACTTGGCAGCGTGCACGCCGGTGACGATGCCCTTCCTTACCTCGTTGGCAACCTTTTTGAGCTCTTCGTCGCTCATTGTGCCTTCCTTTCATCCTCATTAGACAAAATGCGCACGGCACCGAAGGTAATCCCAACACAGCCGCAATGCACGTACGTCATTCATTATGCTGGAAACTGATGGCTTTACCAGAGTTTTTATCATTATTTGAACAATTTAGCAGGCAGAACCGCTGATGAAACGGTTTATCAATGTGAACGTCTTTTGGATGGGACGCGGTCGGCCCTACGCGCTAATGTCCTTGAATCCCTCGCCGAAAGCTTCCGTAACGTCGGCGACCGTCACAATGGCGTGAGGATCGCGCTCGCGCACGATCGTCTTGAGGGTATTGAGCTCTCGACGGTTCACGATGACCATGATCACCGGCTTCTCGGCACCCGAATACATGCCAGTCGCCTTAAACTTGGTACAACCACGACCCAGGCCATACATGATATCGGCAGCGATATCAGGGAACTTGTCCGAGATGATGAGTACCATACGGCGTTTGTTGCCACCATCGACCACGGCATCGATCACGTAGCCGCTAATGACCATCGAAAGGCCTGCATATAGTGCATTTTCGATTGAAAAGACCGGAGCCGACAGCGCGCATACGGCAACATCGATCGCCATGACGGTCGAGCCCACGGGCAGCGAGGTATTACGCGAGATGATTTGGCCAATCGTGTCCGAGCCGCCGGTGTTGGCGCCGGCGCGCAGCACCATGCCGTAACCGATGCCTGTAATAATGCCGCCCCACATGGCAGGGAGCATCAGGTCCGCATCCGCCAGAGGTGCTACGAACGGGGCGAACAGATCGGTAAAGAAGCCCAGCAGCACAAAGCCCGTCGCGGTCTGCACCACGTAGAACATGCCGCCCTCGCGCATAACGACCAGCAACAGCAAGGCGTTCATCACGATCGTCTGAATACCAACGGGAAGCGATATGCCGCGCGATGCGCCGACCGCCTGGATAATGGTGGCAAGGCCCGTAACACCACCGGCAGCAAGGCCGTTGGGAATCAAAAACAGGTCGGTCGCAATAGCGGCCAGAGCGCACCCCAACATAATCTGGGGCAGGTCGTGAAAGAAGTTCATCGATAGAATGCGCTTGATGTCCAGACGATATGCCATGCTACCTCCCTCAAAAAAGCGCACCCAAACGGATGCGCTTCGAACTTCTTGCTGTATTCGATTCTACCGATTCGCCGAACAAAAACCACCCCTGCGCAGGGTTTGCTTTGGATACAAAACCACCCTGCTCGGAGGGTTTTATCCATTTCCACATAAACCGGGCGGTTTATGCAGATGGGATCTCTGCGTCAGCGTTGCCAGTGGCCCAGCGATGGTAGCCAATAACAAACGGGTCCAGGTCGCCATCGTCAAGAACTGCCTCGACGTTGCTGGTCTCAACGCCCGTGCGTAGGTCCTTAACCATCTGATACGGGTAGAGCACGTAGCTGCGGATCTGGTTGCCAAAACCAATCGTGGTTTTGGGTCCGCGAATCTCATCCAGGGCCTCGGCGCGCTTCTCGAGCTCAATCTCGTACAGGCGAGCCTTGAGGATCTGCATGCACGCGGCCTTGTTCTGGATCTGGCTGCGCTCGTTTTGGCAGGTAACCACAATGCCGCTGGGAAAATGCGTCACGCGCACGGCGGAGTCGGTGGTGTTGACACCCTGACCGCCCGGGCCGCTCGCGTGGTACACGTCCACGCGGATGTCATCGGGACTAATCTCGATGTCGATATCATCGGGTAGCACAGGGATGACCTCGACGCCGGCAAACGTGGTCTGGCGGCGCTTCTTGTCATCGGTGGGGCTAATGCGCACCAGACGGTGGACGCCGGCCTCGGCGCGCAGCATGCCAAACGCGTCCTTGCCCTCGACGGTAAAGGTCGCGCGGTCGATGCCGATGACCTCGGCCGCGGGACAGTCGTTGATGGTGACCTTCCAGCCGCGACGCTGGCTGTACTTCATGTACATCTTAAAGAGCATAAAGGTCCAGTCCTGGGCCTCCAGACCACCCTGTCCGGGCTTGATGGTCACAATGGCATCACCGTGATCGAACTCACCGGTAAACCAGCTCGAAAGCTCAAGCTCATCGATGGCACGGGCCAGACGCTCAGCCGTGGCTGTAGCCTCCTCGCGAAGGGCGGCGGCGTCGGGGTCATCCCCCATCTCCTCGGCAAGCTCCAGCGCGGCGCGGGCATCGGAAAGCTCGCCGCGAGCGTTGTCCACGGCAGCGATATCTTCCTTGGTGCGCGCGATTTCCTCCATGGTGGCACGGGCGGCGTCGGCGTCATCCCAAAAGCCGGGGGCCACGCTTTTGGCCTCGAGCTCGGTCACGCGCGTGCGCTTTTCGTCCAAGTGGAGATACGACTCGACCTCGCCGAGCCGGTCCGCAAACGCGTCCAGCTCGGCGGGCGTTACCTCTAAAGCCTCAGCCATTAACGATTCCTGCCGTGGCAGTACTTAAACTTCTTGCCGCTACCGCAGGGGCACGGGTCGTTGCGGCCCACGTTGACGTACGGATCGTCGCTCTCGGACTTGCGGTAGGTCGTCACCTTGCCACCGTTGTTGACGGCAGCCGGACCACCCTGGACAGCCGTGCGGGCCTGCACCTGCGCCTGCTTGCGCAGCACCGAGTCGCCGTTGTCACCATCGACCTCGGCAGGACCGGAGAAGTGCGCACCCTCGAGCGCGGGCTCCTCCTTGTGCTCCACGGCACGCGGGGCAGCCTTGATCTCGATGCGCAGAACCGTGCGCAGGTAATCCTCGTACATGGTGTCGACGAGGATCTGGAACGCGCCGTAGGCCTCGGTCTTGTACTCGACCAGCGGGTCGCGCTGGCCAAAGCCGCGCAGGCCGATGCCGGTCTTGAGATAGTCCATCTCCTGCAGGTAGTTCATCCAGCGGGTATCGATGACGCGCAGCATGACCTGGGTGTTGAGCTCGCGCATCAGGTCCTCGCCCAAGCGCTCGGCCTTCATGTTGTAGCACTTCTCTACGTAAGCCAGGACATCGGCAGCCAGAGCCTCATAATCCTCGTCGGGGAACTTCGGCGTATCGATGTGGCCGGTGAGCTCCACAACCCACTTGCGCAGGCCCTCCAGGTCGCGCTCGCCATCGTGACTGTCCTTGGTGCAGAACTCCTGAACGCAGCGGTACACGGTGTCGTGCATGACCTCGGTGATGTGGTCGGTCAGGTCCTTGCCGTCCAGAATCTTATTGCGCTCAGCGTAGATGACCTGGCGCTGCTTGTTCATGACGTCGTCGTACTCAAGGACGCTCTTGCGCATGGAGAAGTTGATGCTCTCGACCTTGTGCTGGGCGCTCTCGACGGCCTTGGAGATGATCTTGTGCTGGATGGGCATGTCGTCGCCCATGTCGGCCGTGACCATCATCTTGGAGACGCGGTCCATCTTGTCGCCACCGAACAGGCGCATGAGGTCGTCCTCGAGCGACAGGTAGAACTGGGTCTCGCCCGGATCGCCCTGACGGCCGGAGCGGCCGCGCAGCTGGTTGTCGATACGACGGGACTCGTGGCGCTCGGTGCCGATAACGGTCAGGCCGCCGGCGGCAAGCACGCGCTCGCGCTCGGCCTTGCAGGTCTCCTTGGCCTCGGCGTTAAACTGCTCAAGCTGCTCGGGCGTCACGTCCTCCATGGTCAGGCCCTCGTACTCAAGGCGCTCGCGCACCAGCTCGTCGGGGTTGCCGCCCAACAGGATGTCGGTACCACGACCGGCCATGTTGGTAGCGATGGTCACGGCGCCGTAGCGTCCGGCCTGGGCAACGATATGAGCCTCGCGCTCGTGATGTTTAGCGTTGAGGACCTCGTGCGCGATGCCGCGCTTGGTAAGGGCGGCAGACAGCTTCTCGGAGCTCTCGATGGAAACGGTGCCCACCAGAACCGGCTGACCCTTGGCGTGACGCTGCTCGACATCGTCGGCGACGGCGTTGTACTTGGCCTGAATGGTACGGTACACCAGGTCCTCGTGGTCAACACGCTGAACGGGTTTGTTGGAGGGGATGACCTCGACGGGCAGCTTGTAGATCTCGCGGAACTCGGCATCCTCGGTGAGTGCCGTGCCGGTCATGCCGGAGAGCTTGTCATACAGACGGAAGTAGTTCTGCAAGGTGATAGTGGCCAGCGTCTGGTTCTCCTCGCGTACGAGCACGCCCTCTTTGGCCTCGATGGCCTGGTGCAGGCCCTCGGAGTAACGGCGGCCTTCCATAATGCGGCCGGTGAACTCGTCGACGATCTTGACCTCGCCGTTGGTGACCACGTACTGCTTGTCGCGGTGGAACATGTACTGGGCCTTCAGCGCCTGCTGCAGGTGGTTGACCAGCTGGCCTGAGAGATCGGCATAGATGTCATCGATACCCAGGCGGCGCTCGATCTTCTTAAGACCGCGCTCGGTGGCGGCGATGGTGTGCTTGGCCTCGTCCATGACGTAGTCGCCCGTGGGTTCAACGTCCTCGGTGGCGGTAAGCATGTCGTGCGACACGTCCTCGCCGCGCTCAAGGCCACGCACGGCACGCGCGAAGTCCTTGTAGGTACTGGCGGACTTGGTGCCGGCGCCCGAGATAATCAGCGGGGTGCGAGCCTCATCGATCAGGATGGAGTCGACCTCGTCGACGATGGCGTAGTTGTGGCCGCGCTGCACGCGCTGCTCGGGGCGGGTGACCATGTTGTCACGCAGGTAGTCGAAACCGAACTCGGAGTTGGTACCGTAGGTGACGTCTGCCTGGTAGGCCGGGCGCTTAAGCTCGAGCGGCATGTTGTTCTGGAGCAGACCGACGGTCATGCCCAGGTACTTATAGATGCGGCCCATCCACTCGGAGTCGCGCTTGGCAAGGTAATCATTGACGGTAACGACGTGCACGCCCTTGCCGGCAATAGCGTTGAGATAGCCGGCCAACGTGGAGACGAGGGTCTTACCTTCGCCGGTCTTCATCTCGGCGATGTGGCCCTCGTGCAGTGCCATGGCGCCAATGAGCTGCACGTCAAAGTGGCGCATACCCATGGTGCGCTTGGAAGCCTCGCGCACGGTGGCAAAGGCCTCGGGGAGCATGTCGTCGAGCGATTCACCGTTGGCGTAACGCTCACGGAACTTATCGGTCTGGCCGCGGAGTTCCTCCTCGGTCATCTTCTCAAACTGGGGCTCAAGACCGTTGATCTGGTCGACGATCTTGTAGTAGCGCTTAAGGTCCTTATCGGATCCAAAGGACAGCAGCTTTGACATGAATCCCATGTGGTTTTCCTTTTTGGCCATCGCCCACGCCGTGCAGCTGCGGGCGAGTTAAACACAGATGATTGTACTTTAGCCAAACAAGGCGCGGCCTATACGGTCGACCTCGACCGCCACGTAATAACTATGACCAACCTGCCGCAATGGAACAGGTTTATTTTGGCAGGTTTTATCTGAGCAAACGCCGTCTCTCTGCCATTTGGTGCCACGGGGACAGGTTAGCTTGCACCAATAAAAAGAAAAGGGCCGCGCACCCAAATGGATGCACGGCCCTCATGCCATGAATGCGAGTGATTCCGCGGCGAGCTATTTACTCAGCAGCCTCGGTGGTCTCGGCCTCGGCAGCGGCCTCATCGACGGGAGCCTCTGCGGGAGCCTCGGCGGCCTGCTTGGCAGCCTCCTCGGCGAACTTAGCGGCACGCTTGGCCTTCTCGGCAGCCTTAGCCTCAGCGGCGGCCTTGCGAGCGGCCTCGGCCTCAGCAGCCTTGGCGGCCTTGGCAGCCTTGGCCTCCTCAGCCTTCTTGAGCTGGGCGGCAGCGGCGCCACCGAACTTGTCGGCGAAGCGCTGGACGCGTCCACCGGTGTCGACGAACTTCTGCTGGCCGGTGTAGAACGGGTGGCACTCGTTGCAAAGCTCGACCTTCATCTCGGACACGGTAGCGTGCGTCTTGAAGGTGTTGCCGCAGGAGCACGTCACCGTGCACTCGACATACTGGGGATGGATACCCTGCTTCATGGTAGGACTCCTTATTGGTCAGGCGCTGGTTACCGATCAGCGCATAAGGCGTCTTGGTTTCCGACCAAGACAACAAACTCGGCTATGGTACCACGGCGCCGCGCGTCCCACAAAAGGTTCACGGTCTTTTCGGCACAACACGAGCTGGACCTTAAATATCAACTTCATCCGAACACTCCCCCACATTCATCTCTCGTATGTATCGAGGTATTCCTGCTTGAGCGTCTGCGAGGACGACTCGATCTTTTCCACGAGCGTGCCGGCCTCGATGTAGTAGAACGAGTTGGTGAGGTCTGCCAGGTCGTCGAGTAGATGGCTTGAAATGAGCACGCTGCGTCCCCGCGCCACTTCGCTGCGCATCGCGTCGCAGGAGGTTTTCCGTTTTCCCGGATCGAGGCCGTTCAGCGGTTCATCGAGGATGAGGTACGGGCAATCGGTCGCTATCGCCATGGCAAGCTTTACCTGCTGCTTCATTCCTGTCGAGAGTTTACGGGTCGGCTTGTCGAGATATGGGGAGATTCCGAGGGAGTCGCAGAGCGAGTCGATGTCGGCGGCCGATTTCCACGCCTCCCTAACGAAAGCAAGGTGCTCGATGGCCGATAGCGTGGGATAGAGATCCGCGCCGCCCGAAGAGCTCAGGTAGACGAGTTCTGCAAATTCGGCTGATCGACGTTGGCAGATTCCGTCTGCCGCCAGGCTTCCCGAGCGGATGCGGGTGGGAAATTGGCCCGACAGCGCTTCAAGAAGGGTGGTTTTCCCCGAGCCGTTGGGAGCGACGAGGCCCGCCGCCGTTCCCGGGCTCAGGAGAAGCGACCCGATTGAAAGTACCGTCGTGCTTCCGTATCCCACGCTCGCGTCCAGAAGCTCGAGCCCATGGTGCTTTTTCGCGGGTCCAGGCTGTTTGGGGGAACGTGTCGCAACGGCGCCGACCGCAAAAAAGACCGCGACGTATGCCAGGGCCACGGCAAGCATCGATGCGCTGCCTGAACCGGAGCCAATGAATTCTGTCGGGAAGCATCCTACGTAACCCGTTGCCTCGATAGGCGAGAACACGGCCAGCGGCAGGAGATTGAGCGCGGCGCTATGCTCCAGTGCCGAATCGGACAGTAACGGGAATGCCGGGGCCGCGACAAGCAGCGCGGAGGTAAGGGGGCCCGCGAGGACGCGCCTCGTTGCGGTCGATAGGACGGCGGAGCAAACGGATATCAAGGTTCCGCCCGCAAGCAGCGCGAGAAGCAGGGTCGTGAAGACGTTTCCCGCGGTCGTGGTGGCAAGCGCGCCGTCATGGAAGAAGGCGATCGGGTACCCAATTTGCCCGAAGCCGTTTAGGACCAAGGCGTAAATGCCCCCGGGTGCGAGGCCGGCGAGGAGCATCGCGGTCCCCGCGACGATTATCGAAAACACGATCTGAATAAGGCGCCGGAATTTGGGCACGGGCGCCTTTGCCGCCAGGGTCCCGGGCCTTGTGGCGCCGAGCGCGAGTATCGACGAGAGAAGGAAGGGGATGAAGGGAAGGAAAGACGGCGCCGTGGCAATGGCGTAAGGCAGGAAGGAAAGGAATGGCAGGTCGTTTGCGGAGGCCGGGATATCCGTGATGCCGGAGCTGCTCAGGGCACGGCAATATGCGAGCGCCGCGTCATTGGTCTCTCGGTCTCCCACGATGGATCCGGATTGGAAGCCTTCGCCCATGAGCGCGTAGTAGCTCTCGGCAGAATCGAGAAAGGTGGCGTCGGTTTGAGCGGCAAGGGCGGCGTTCGCGTATCTTGCAAGCTCCGCGTCATTTTGCTGCTCTGGCGATAGGTCTGTGCCGTTGGCCTGGGGTGCGCGCGTATTGAATGCGTCGACAAAGCTCTGCATGCCCTGCTTCATAAAGAAGGGCCCGTAGATGGGTGAATTGAACGCAATGGGGACGGAAAAGGCTGCAGCGAGAACGAGCGTACAAATCCATACGGCCTTGTCTCTTAGGATCAGTTTGAGAAGAAGTCGACAGTACATTTAGAAGCACCTACGTTCCTCAAAGAATTGTTAGATTAAAAGTAACAGACCGGATGAAGATACGTGCGACGGGGGCGAGGCGAATGGCTGAGCGGTATCGATATGCGGGTTCAACGGTATCACATTGGCCACATAGATTTTTAACTTGCATTTCTACCCGCCCTTTTCGTAGAGTCGCCGATACGTGCTTAGCGCACCCTCGGCGCGTCCGGCAGGCTTTGCGAAATGGGATCCAGGAGACTTCGGCGCAGCATCATCTTGCGGAATGCTTCTAATGAGCCTCCCATCCTTCAAAAACAGAATCTCATCGCACAGCCTATCGACCGAATCCAAGATGTGGGATGACATGATGATGCACGTACCAGAATCGGCCAGCTTCCTGAGAATCTCGGAATGCAAGTCCACCCTGCTGGGGTCGAGCGCGTTCATGGGCTCATCTAATAGAAGGTACCGCGCGCCCGTCGCATACGCAATCGCCAGGGTAAGCTGCTGCTTCATGCCCTGGCTCAGAGTGCGGATCCTCATCTTCGCGAACTCGCCTATCTGCGTTTGTTCCACTATCTCTTCGATATCGCGAGCATGCGGCCACATATCGCAAACCATCTTGAGGTGATCTTCCGCACGCAATCCGGGATACAGCAGCGTCCCCTCACCAGGTGCATAGAAGATCATAGAACGGACCTCTCTCGCACCCGTACCCTGCACCTCATCCAGAACGATGCTCCCGTCCACGCGAGGACCCGGCAAACCTGCCATCGCACGCAGCAACGTCGTCTTTCCATGCCCGTTCGGAGCGACGAGACCGTAGACCGTACCCGGGGCAAACTCAGCGTTCACCGAATCTACGAGCACCTTCTTTCCATAAGAGATCGTCAGCGTTTGAAGGTCAATCATCGAGATCATCCCCTTTCGATCTTTGGAACACTCAGGCGCACCATCAACGGAGATACGGCGCCCAAGACCACCAGCAGAGCGCCCGATGCGCCGACGACCTCTCCAAAAGGCATCGCGTTCGTCCCTCGCCCAAGGAACCCAATCGTCCCCACCTGGGAAGCGGGATCAAACGAGGCGAATGGAGCCAGCAGCGCGACGCCCATGCCCACGCTTTCAACATGAGCGCTCAACGAACCCAACACCAAGAGAACCGCGCAAACCATTCCGGTGACAACGGGGTTGCGGCTAATCGCTGCTGTCAACGCAGCGACGACGGAAATCACGCCGTATGCCATGACCAGCAACGGAATACTGCACAACACCGCCTCCCCCACCATGGACGTTGTCGAAGCTCCCGCCCGAATGAGAGCGACGGGATACTCCGATCCACCCGCACCGTTCTTAATCACGGACACAACGACAGCGGGAACCATCGACACCAAAAGCAGCACCAAGCCAAGCAGGAGAGCCAGCGCAACAGCCGTCAGAAAACGCACATGCGCTGTTGCGGGGATCTGGAGAACCAGAAGGGAACGACACTGCAGGTGGGTGCACGCGAGCGATGTGACAACCACGGGCAACAGCAAAAATAAGGAGGGAAGCGCTGCCTGGAGATACGAAAGGAGGATTAATGGGGGCATCTTCGTACTTAACTCGTAAACCTTGGGGTCCGGCAAGCTCGCGATCGACTCAAGCAGAAGGGCGCGCGCCTCCGCACGAGAAGGAGTCTCCGGCTCGATTCCGATCGATTGCAGGAGAGTCGCATCTGCCGCGCCCAGCTCACCTCGAGCGCGCTCGTACGTCGCAAGGCTTCGAAACCCCTCCGCAGGCATAGGCGCGTACACGAAACCCGAAAGAGCATCCCGCATGTCTTCCAGGGCCGCTTTGCCCTCGACGTCCATATTCGCAGCGTTCTGCTCTAGATACCGATCTATTGAACGGAGCTCCCCATCCCTATACCGAACAGCGGAAACGTTATCAGCGTCAGGAAACATCTCGACCAGAGCCGGGGCCAGCATCGTCGTCGACATTGCAATCGCGCATACGGCGAGGGTAGGAGAACGCAGGAGCAGTTTCCCCATCGTTCTTACGTATGCAACGGCGGAGGCACAAGCGCTCGAACGAGTTGCCGTTCTCGATGCAGTGAAGGAACCTCTCTCAAGACAAATCGGGGATATCGGACACGCGCAGCCGCTCTTTCCAGCAACGCAAAGCAGGCTAATTGCCAGCACCTCGATCCCGATTGCGCATACGAGGGCAATCGCGCCACGCTCGAAGCAAAGTCCAGGCAGATTCACTATCTGCGTTGTCGGGTACGGGCTATAGGCGCCGACGGTCAACTCAGTGTTCGCATACGTAAGGGGATTCAACAGGGCGAACTCACGTAAAGCGATGGATCTTCCGTAATACCCGGGAACCATCGTCACCCCCATCAGGGCACATACGAACACGATTCCAAGCGTAGGGTTATTGGCAATCTTCACGGCAAGGTGAACGACAAGCGAGATGAACGCTGCCACCAAGAATTGCAAGATGGCCGTCTGCGCGAACACCAGCCAAGCCGGTTTGATAACCGGAGTCGCATATTGAATGTAGCCTATCGGATAGAACGGCGAGCCCGGGCCATTCTTCACAAGCGCGGCGATTATCCCTGGAAGATTGATGGCGAGGACGGCAAGCATTGCAAAAACACTCGCCCATACGCTCGATGCAACAAGTCTACCCAGCTCGCCCATCGGTGCCTGGATGATGAGCTTTTCACGTTTGTTAAGACGCGCGGCAAGGAACGAGACGGCAACGGCCGTTGCGACCCATAGCAAGTACTCCTTCGATCCGTCATAATAGGTGTACTCTCCATCCGATATCTGCAGAAACGGAAGTAGGGGAGAGAGCGGTGCCAAGATAAGACGTCCCGCGGCAAGAGGGTACAGAAGCGCGGGCATGCTCGATGAAGAGGTATAGACACCGTCCTCCCCCGCATTCACAAGCGCATCCGCATAGGATGCTGACAATTCCTGCTCAACACGGGTTATTCCCGACTCGAGGTATTCGACCCGTCCGTCGATGCCAGCCGCGCTCCTGAAGACGGGCAGAGCACAAAGAACCATCAACGCAACAACGACAACACAGAGCGACCTGGAGGAGAGAAGCGACCTAAAGATCGCCTTCGAGATTTTGAGCATATTCATCGCCAACCTTAACCTCATCCAGTCGGAACAGAAGGGCCGAACAAAATGCTCGGCCCTTATTACTTGCCGGCAAAGTCAATTTAACATAAACTGTTAAAAAGTAACCTGAGTTTTTTAAATTCTTCGGAGGTTATTATGAGTTCCGACAATCGCACTCCCCGGCTTCATTCCTTCCGCATCGCATGTGCGATAGCCTCTGCGACCCTTTGCGCCACCGCCATCGCACAAGTGGCGTTCTCCTTAAAGCCAGCAATCGAAGTGCTCGACAACCCTGTAATTGCAGACTCCCCCGCGTATCCAGCCCTTGCGATCTCGACATTGGTCCCTGCCGTCATCGGTATCGCTACGACCATCCTCAGCGCCGTTCTCGTGTGGACGATCAAGAGCGGAGACCCCTTCAAGAAAGGGTCTGCGACATGCTTGAAGGTGCTCGGCATTCTCTTCGTTGTTCAAGCTGCCACCAGCCTCTACGCCGGCTCACTCAAAACCTCCGTTTCGATGTTTGGCGGCGAGGGGGCCGTCGGCGCCCAAGAGATCGCTTCATCATTCGATTGGACCTCTCTGGTTCTCGGCATCGTCCTGTTCATGCTTTCCCAGCTCTTCTTGTACGCCCGAGAGCTGTACCTCGACTCCGACGAGATTGCGTAAGGAAACGCCATGCCCGTAATTGTTCGCCTCGACAAGATCATGGCCGAGCGAAAGATTTCCTCGAACGAACTTGCCGAAAGGATTGGAACCACGCCCGTGAACCTGTCCCGTATTAAAAAAGGGCATATTCGCGGCATTCGCTTCAACACACTCGAGCAGCTATGCCTCGCCCTTCGTTGCCAACCCGGAGACCTTCTCGAAGTCATGAGCGAAGAGGATGCCCGAAAGGAGTTCGGACTCGATTGGTCCGCCGAGGATTAGAGGGCGGTCGTACTCGCCCTGCACACGGGGATGCGAATCGGCGAGGTCTGCGGCCTTCGGTGGTGCGATGTGGATTTCGAGACGGGCCTGATCTCGATCAGACACTCGGTGGCGTACGCGAAGGGAATGGGTTCGTTCATCAAGGACACCAAGACCCATGACGCCAGGGGTATCCCCATCGACCCGGTCGGCCTACTCCCCTTCCTGAAGGAGACCCACGAGATCGACTGCGGAAAGCTGCGCTTGCGCGGCCTTACCGGGGCGGTCGAGATCGGGGACTGCTACATCCTGTCGGAGCCGGGCGCGACCTTCGCGACGACAAGCTATATCCGCAGGGCGTTCAAGACGTTCTCGGAGACCAACGGCCTCATGGGCACCAACGACGAGCTGATCACGTTCCACGGCCTTCGCCACACGTTCGCAACGCAGTGGATCCGCCAAGGCGGCGATATCAAGGCGCTCCAATCGATCCTCGGCCACAAGGACGCCATGGCGACGCTCAACGTCTACGCCGACATCGAGCCCATCTCCAAAATCCATAACATGCTGCGCGCCACGCCGTGCCTTTGGCGCGGGCACCTCGGGCCGAGGGTCGATCCGGGTCCCATGTTCCAACAGAGGATCCAGGAGTCCATCGAGACGCTCCAGGCGTTCGGCTACGGCATCACCGAGCCGGACGACCGAAATATCGCCATACGCGACGTGAAGACGAACAGTTGGCTCTAGCTCACCGAGTACGCGGCAGTGCTGGGCCCATCCCAACTGAGGTCACGGTGGTCCGATAGGGGCGCCGCCCGCGGCATGCGCCGCGGAGCGGTATCCCCTACCGAAGGGCGGGGATGCCCTCCGCTTCCAGTTCGGAATCAGCCGTCGGAGGCGTTCGGCTGACTGCGGGAACGGCCTGTCCGCTCAATGTGTTCGGCTGAGATCGGGAATCAACCCAACACGAGCCGGACACGCGCCAGACGGCTCTTCCCCGTACGGCCTTCCCCCTTACGCTCATGTTGCAGACGTGTAACGCCGCAGCAAAGGTGCCCCTTTTTGCACAGGACGGGTACAATGATGAACACTGTACCGTAGCGGAGCGCCCCGCGCGCGCCGCAACCACGCGAAAGGGTTTCCCATGGCCGAGATCTCGTCCTCCCGTATCGTCATCACCGTCCTTGGCAAGAACCGCCCCGGCATCGTCGCCGGCGTCACCCGTGTCCTGGGCGAGGCCAACGTCGACATCCGCGACATCACGCAGTCCATTATCGAGGACATTTTCACCATGACCATGCTGGCCGATACCGCCGAGTCCAAGCTCGACTTCGCTGAGTTGCAGAAGGCGCTGGCCGAGGCCGGCGAGCTTTCGGGCGTCAACGTGTCCATCCAGCGCGAGGACGTCTTTAACTTTATGTACCGCCTGTAGCGAACAAGCCGCTCGGGGCAGCTTGACGTCATATCGTCCAAGCGCGCGGCCCCAAAGCGGACCGGAGAGGAGCGCGCATGGCCTACGACGCCAAGAAAATCTACTACCGCTTCGACGATCACCTGAGCCGCCTGGTTCTGGATTACGAGGCGAGCCGTCAGATTTCGCCTGAGAGCGAAAGCCTCTACCACGGCCTGCCGACCGACCCTTATGACGAGGGCCTGTTTGTCGAGCACAATGTCAAGCGCGGCCTGCGCAATGCCGACGGCTCGGGCGTGGTCGCGGGCCTCACTCGTATCTCGGATGTGCACGGCTACAACAAGGTCGACGGAAAGGTCGTGCCCGATCAGGGCAAGCTCACGCTTCGCGGCTACAGCATCGAGGATCTGGTCAACAATGCCCAGGCCGAGAATCGCTACGGCTACGAGGAAGTCGCCTATCTGCTTATCACGGGTTCGCTGCCCAACAAGGAAGAGCTCGACGGCTTTTGCGAGCGCCTGGGCGCCTTTAGACATCTGAGTGACGAGTACGTTAAAGAGTTCCCTATGACCACGGTGTCTTCGAGCATCATGAACGTGCTCCAGCGCGCCGTACTGTTGCTCTACGCCTTCGATGCCGAACCAGACGTGATCACGCCCGAGCACGAAATCGACGTCGCCATTTCCATGCTTGCACGTCTCCCGCGCATCGCCGCCTTCGCACACATGGCCTCGGTCGCCAAGCTTCGCGGCTCCGAGGTTCACGTGCCACACCCCACGCCCGGCCTTTCCACCGCCGAGACCATCCTGCAGGTCCTGCGCGGCGGCATGGCGTTCACCCGCGATGAGGCGATGCTGCTCGACGTTATGCTCATGCTGCATGCCGAGCACGGCGGCGGCAACAACTCCACCTTCGCCTGCCGCGTGCTGTCGTCTTCGGCCACTGACCCGTATTCCGCCTACGCCGCGGCTATCGGCTCGCTCAAGGGCCCGCGCCACGGCGGTGCCAATGCCAAGGTCGTGTCTATGCACGAGGACATCCGCGCGCATGTCTCCAACTGGGAGGACGAGGACGAGGTCGCGGCCTACCTGGGCAAGATCCTCGACAAGCAGGCCTTCGACGGCACGGGCCTCGTCTACGGCATGGGCCACGCCGTCTATACGCTCAGCGACCCGCGCGCCGAGGTATGCCGCCGTTACGCGCGCGCACTTGCCGCCAAGAAGGACTTGGGCGAAGAGTTCGCACTCATCGAGCGCATCGAGCGCCTGGCACCCCAGGTCATGCGCGACCACGGTATGACCAAGCCCATCTGCGCCAACATCGACCTGTACACGGGCTTTATCTACAAGATGCTCGGCGTGCCCGAGACGCTCTTTACGCCGCTGTTCGCCGTCGCCCGCATGGCAGGCTGGTCGGCGCACCGCATGGAAGAGCTCTTCTGCGCGCACCGTATTATTCGCCCGGCCTATCGTCCGGTGATCGAGCCGCTGGAGTACAAGCCACTCGCCGACCGCTAGGACGCGGACCGTTATAGAACTCGAGCGTGGCCGGGGCATCACCGCCCTCGGCCACGCTTTTTATGCCAGCAGAAAGGGCTGCATCGAATGATTGTTTTTTCCGATATGGATGGAACGCTGTTGACGAGTGACAAGCAGATGAGCGACGCCACCTGGGCGATGCTCGACGAGCTCGCACGCCGCGGCATTGAGTTTGTACCCTGCACGGGGCGCCCGCTGTCGGGCATCTTTGAGCCCATCCTCGCCCATCCTGCCGTGCACTACGCGGTCTGCGCCAATGGTGCCAGTGTCTGGCAGCTCGAGAACGGTACGCCCACCGATACCTCACGTGCTACGCGCATTTTGAGCCGACCGCTCGACCGCGCTATCGCCCACCGCGTCCATAGCATTGCCGCCGGCCATGACGTCACCTTCGATATCTTCGCGGACGGGCAGTGCTTCCTCCCCCGCTCGCTCTACACGCGCCTGGACGAATTCTGCGGCGGCGACCCCCACATCGCGGCTTCGCTCAAGCGCACGCGAACACCGATCGACATGGATATCGACAGCAAGATCGACGAGGTCGAGACACTCGAACGCATCGCCATGTACTGGCACGACCCGGCCGATCGCGACGCCATCGCGGCGGAGCTCAACATGCTCGGAGGCATTGAGGTCACGCGTTCGTACGCCATGAATATCGAGGTCATGGGTGAGGGCGCTACCAAGGGGACGGCCCTCACGTGGCTATGCGACCATCTGGGCGAGTCTCTCGCCGACGTCTGGGCGTTCGGCGACAACATCAACGACATTCCCATGCTGCAGGCAGCGGGCCACGGCACGACCATGATCAACGCCGAGCCTGAGGACCGCGAGGCAGCCGGCGCCATCACCAAATACGACAACGACCACGACGGCGTCGCCCGCACCATCATGGCCGCCCTCGCCTAGTCATCGGCCAGTCATTGGGGACGTTCTTAAATGGCTAGTCGCTGGCGGCACTCATTTAAGTCTGTCCCCAATGAGTGGTTTCACTTACTTAAGTCTGTCCCCAACTACCGGTCTAGCAGAGGCTCTTCAGCACGCGACGGAGCTCATGCTGAACGGCGTGGTCGCGGTTGCAGCCTACGACACGATCGGCCACCGCCTTGAGCGCGGGGCGCGCGTTTGCCATCGCGCAGCCCGTGCCGACAAAGCGAATAATCTCGTAATCGTTCATCGAGTCGCCAAACGCCATGACCTCGTCGCGCTCGACGCCATAGTGCTCCATGAGCTGCTCGATTCCCGAAGCCTTCGATACGCCGGGCTGCATGGCGTCGATCCACGCGTTGCCCGAAGGCGCAAAAGTAAAGAGCTGACCGAGTTCGCGCTGTAGTACGTACGCACTGTCCATAACGACACCGTCGTCGCAAAAGATACTCGCTTTGATGATATTTACGCTGGGATCGGGCAGCTCCCAAATGCGCTCGGCATTGGGAAGGTCCTTATCGACCTCACGCACGAACTTGCTCTCGTCATCGAGCAGGAAGGACTTGGCTCGGTCAAAGAGCGCAAGATGCAAATTGGGAAACGTCCTGACAGCCTGGGCGAGTTTTCGAATCGCCAGGTGCGAATACACCTCGCGGTCTACCATTTTGCCGTCGGCGTAGACCTGGGCACCGTTAGCTGCGACAAAGTCCATCTTGTCGCGAACGGGCGCAAAGAACTCGCACAGGCGATCGTAGCGGCGGCCTGACGATGCGGCAAAATGTACACCATGCTCGCGTAGTGCCAGGATCAATTCGTAGGTCTCAGGCGGCACCTGGCCATTTTCGTCAAGCAGTGTGCCGTCCATATCGGATGCAATCAGTTTAAACATAGAAAAGCTCCCTTCGGGCTTGATGGAATCGGACGTGTATCCGATTCCAACGTACCCAAAGGGAGCTCAAATAAGACCCCGCAGTCATAAACGTTACAAGGACCTAGCAAATAGCTCACGCGCGCCAGAGATCTCACGGTCGCGGCGTCAGGCGACAAGTCAAAGAGTGTCGCAGGCGGCTAGTCGTTTAAGAACGTCCCCAATGACTAGTCGGCGTAGGTGAAGGTAGTGACGTCGAACATGCCCTCGGGGCGGATGCGGAGCGTCGGGATCACCGGCAGGGGCAGGAAGATGATGCCCATGATGGGATCGAGCGGCGGCTCAATACCCATGGCGCGCGCCTTGACCATAAAGTCGTCGTGCTGCGCCGCCACGTCCTCGGCCGTGCCCTCGCTCATCAGACCACCGAGCGCCAGAGGAATGCGCGCCACGACCTCGCCGTTGCGCACCAGCACGTGGCCGCCCTGGTCAACAGCCTCGACGGCAGCCATCATATCGGTCGCGTTGTCGCCCACCACGCACACGTTATGCGAGTCGTGGCCGATCGTCGAGGCGATAGCGCCGCCCGTGATGGTAAAGCCGCGCACCCAGCCGCGACCGATGTGCTTGCCAACAAGACCCAGGCCCGCAGGACCATCACCGTCGGCGCCCTCGGCTTGCAGCGACACACCGCGGCCGTGACGTTCGATCAGCATAATGCGGCGCAGGCCCTCGTCAGTCTCGGGACGAACCATGCCCGTGATAGCCATGCCCGGGATCACATCAATAACCGCCTCGCCCGGCTTAAAGGCATAATCGAACACGTCAAGCGAAAGCTTCGGCAGCTTAACGGAGGCGCGCAGCTCATCGGCAAGGGCCGCAACCTCGGCCATCTCGGGTGCAATCTCGCCCACAAAGGCGCCGTCCTGTGCCACGAGCGCACCGGCGGCATACACGAGATGCGGAGCCGCGACAAACGTCAGGTCGTTGAGCACCAGCAGGTCAGCGCGCTTGCCCGGGGCGATCGCGCCGCAGAGCTCATGCGGGTCACGACAGCCGTGGTCCAGGCCAAATGCCTCAGCCGTGGAAAGGGACGCCATGGAGATAGCGACCACCGGGTCGATGCCGGCCTCGATGGCCACGCGGCAGGCATTGTCGATCATGCCGGTCGAAAGAGCATCGGAGGGAGCGCGGTCGTCGGTCGCAAAGCAGCAGCGGCGGGCGCGGGCAGGGTTCTCCAGCAGCATCGGGGACAAATTGGCCAGGTCGTGGCTGCACGTGCCCTCACGCAGCATCACATACATGCCGCGGGACAGCTTGTCGAGCGCCTCCTCGGGAATCGTCGACTCGTGGTCGGCGATAATACCCGCTGCAGCGTAGGCGTTGAGGTCCTTGCCGGCAACGAGCGGGGCGTGACCGTCGACCTGCTTGGACGGCGTCTGGTTGGCAGCGTCGATACGAGCACAGGTCTCGGGATCGGCCATAAAGACGCCCGGCAGGTTCATCATCTCGCCCAGGCCAAAGACATCACCCGGATGCTCGGCAAAAAACGCCTGCATATCGGCGGCCGAAATAACGGCACCGGCCTGCTCATCGGGCAGCGCGGGCACGCACGAAGGCATCATGTACTTGATGGAGATGGGTGCGCGGCGACCATCCTCGATCATAAAGCGCAAGCCGTCGAGACCGGCAACATTGGCAATCTCGTGGCTGTCGGCAATGGCGGTGGTAGTACCGCGCGTCGCGGCCATGCGAGCATACTCGGCGGGACGGATGTTCGAAGACTCGATATGCAGGTGCCCGTCAATAAAGCCGGGAGCAAGATAGCGGCCCTGGCAGTCGATAACCTCGGTCGCCTCGTAGGTGCCGGCGGCATCGTCGCGACCGTCGTAGAGCACGCCGACGATTACGCCATCCTTGACGGCAACGCTACCGGGTGCCACGCGCTGGCCATATACGTCGACAATCTGCGCATTGGTAAACAGCGTGTCGACGGGCACGCGACCCTCGGCAGCGTCGATCACAGACCTCATGACCTCAACGGACATACATACTCCTTTAACCGTAGAAAAAAGCTGCAGGGCGGACAGACCTTCACCGCAGCAAACCAATAGCCATTGTATGCCCAAACGATGGGACAGCAATACACCCCCTGCAAATGACGAGAGTGGATAATCTCCCACTTTGAGCCCACAAACAGGCCAAAAACGGAAGATTATCCACTCTCATTCTGTGAGGTTAACTTACTCGTTAGACCAACTTAAATCCTTTGCGCTTGCCTACAGAGAGGGTGTCACCCAGCTTGAGGGCGCTGGGGTCGATGTTGTAGCTCTTGGGAGCCACGGCCTCGCCGTTGATCTTGACGCCGCCGCCGTCGATGTCGCGACGGGCCTGGCCGGCGCTGGCCGAAAGACCCAGGTCCTTGAGCAGGCCGGCGAGGTAGATCTGGCCCTCGTCGTTGACGGTCAGCTCAACATGCTTCTCGGGGAAGTCGGCGAGCTGGCCCTCCTTGAACACGCGGTCGAACTCGGCCTGAGCCTCGTCGCCGGCGCCGGCGCCGTGGTAGGTGTCGCACAGGTCGCGGCCCAGAGCGCGCTTGAGCTCATAGGGATCGGCAGAACCGTCGGCCAGAGCAGCGTCGATCTTGTCGACCTCGGCCGGGGTGAGCGAGCTCGCCAGGCGATAGTACTTACCGATCATCTCGTCGGGGATGGACATGGTCTTGCCAAACATATCCTTGGGCGCGTCGGTCAGGCCGATGTAGTTGCCATAGGACTTAGACATCTTGCGCACGCCATCGGTGCCCTCGAGCAGCGGCATGGTGAGCGCGATCTGAGGCTCCATGCCCATCTTCTCCATGAGCTCACGGCCGGCGAGCAGGTTGAAGAGCTGATCGGTGCCACCCATCTCCACGTCAGCCTTAATCATGACCGAATCGTATGCCTGCATCACGGGGTACAGGAACTCGTGCAGGGCGATCGGCGTCTGAGACTGGTAGCGCTTGGTAAAGTCATCGCGCTCAAGAATACGGGCGACGGTGAACTTGGAGCACACCTGCAGCAGACCGGCCAGATCCATCGACAAGATCCAGTCACCGTTGTGCACGATGGTGGTCTTCTCGGGATCCAGGATCTTCATGGCCTGGCTCACGTAGGTCTCGGCGTTGGCCTCGATCTGCTCCTGCGAAAGCTGCGGGCGGGTGGAATTCTTGCCCGAGGGGTCGCCGATCAGCGCGGTACCGTTGCCGATGATGAGGGTGACGTTGTGGCCCAGGTCCTGGAACTGACGCATCTTGCGCAGCGGCACGGCGTGGCCCAAGTGCAGGTCGGGGCTGGTGGGGTCGACGCCGAGCTTGATGTTGAGGGGCTCGCCCTTCTCAAGCTTCTTGCGAAGGTCGGCCTCGGGGACGATCTGCGCGGCGCCCGAGGTGATGATACGCATTTGCTCGTCAACAGACAGCATTGGGTATCCTCCTTTTGCTATAGCACCCTCGCCGAAAACGGCGGTGCTGGAAGTCCATAAACTCTCTTATGATAACAAACTGACGCGACGCGGCACCTACGACAGGAAAATCCTCGTCCTGCCGCATGCGTCAATGGCAACTGGCAGACGTGTACCGTCACGTTCGACCAGATAGCGCGCCTGCCGACGACGCAAGCAGTCGCGGCAACGGACCCGCCCCGTCGCATCGGTGGCGCAGACGCCCTCGGCGGTCAGCAGGCAGTGCTCGCACACCATGAGCTCGGGACGGTCGGCGTCGACCGGGCCCAAGACGCCGGGTTCAGCAGCCAGCTCGGCAATACGCTCCCTATCATTGCCGAGTAACTCGGCAGGCAAGTATATCCACCCCGCACCAAGCCCGCGCAGCCAAGCAAGCGTGGCCCGATTGGCGCAGAACACCGGCGCTGCCGCGTCAAACGCCGTGCCCAACTCGCGGGCCATCGCCACCTGCCCCAGATTGCGGCAGACGACGCGCCCGGCACGTTGCATAAGCGCCCGAGTCCGCTCGGTGTCGCCCGCGCGGCACACTTCGTCGAGCACCACCGTCGCATCGGACAAGCCACACTCATCGCACGAATCCACATCCATCAGCTCCCAAGCAAAGACCATACGAGCAAATGTCACATGCTTTGCCGGCTCCGCCGGCCCCGCCAACTCCGTCGGCACATCGACATCTGCCAGAACGCCCTCAAACGGCAGCACCTCAACGGACCGCTCAACAGGCGCGACCGCATCTGCCTTGGCCCGCATGCGCTCCAACACCGTTGCCGTCTGCCCCAGCACGCCGGCGCTGCGAATCAAATAGACCTCGCAGCCCGCGTCCACCTTGCGTTTGCAATGCACGACGATGCGCTCTCCCGCAGCGGCATCCACGGGGCAAGGCACCTGTGGCCAGCGCTTGGGCACATCGGGACGCGCGTCGGCACCCGGGTAAAATCGGATTTCGAGCGTATCACCCGCCGCCACGGCGGCATCAAGCTCAACCGTCACCTCTTCGTGACCCACCGCCATCAAGTGACCCACGCGCACGCCCTGGTTGATCGCGCGCTCAAAGCTCATGAGCTCGGCGCCCGAACGGCCCCGCAGATACGCATCGGTAAAGCCGCGGTTGAACGACCTTCCCAGCTCGCGCTCAAGCGCCGGCACCGCAACGGCATCCCATGTGCCGTCGCGCAGCATATTGAGCGCCCGACGCCACACCCTCACCACGTTAAAGACGTAGTCGGGATTTTTCATGCGCCCCTCGATCTTGAGCGATGCCACGCCGGCGGCAACAAGCTCGGGCAGATGCGCAATGCCCAAGTAGTCACGCGGGCACAGCAGGCGATCCCCTTCGACAGAGACAACACTCTGCCCCGCCTCGTCCACCAAGTCATAGGATAGGCGGCACGGTTGCGTGCAGTCGCCGCGCATCGCCGACCGTCCGCGCCTCAGGGCCGAAAACTCACACGCACCCGAGTATCCAATGCAAATAGCGCCGTGACAGAACACCTCGATGGGAACGCCAGTAGCGCAAAGCGTCCTAATCTCCGCCACGCTCAGCTCGCGCGCCGTCGTCACGCGCTCAACGCCCAACTCCTTGGCAGCCAACAGCACGGCACCCTCGCTATGAGCGCCCGCTTGGGTGGACAGGTGAATCTCGACCCCCGGAATCGCCGCACGAAGCGCGCAAGCCAGCCCGGCATCTGCCACAATCAGCGCATCGGCACCCAACGCGTGCGCATGCGCCCCCAACGCCACGGCGTCGGCAAGCTCATCATCGAACACGAACACGTTGAGCGTCACGTACACACGCACGCCATGGGCATGGGCCACGGCACAACCGCGCGCGAACTCATCATCGCTAAAGCCATGCGCGCTCACTCGAGCGTTGAATCCGTCCAGCCCCGCATAGATGGCATCGGCACCCGCCGCAATCGCCGCGAGCATCTGGTCGAGCCCGCCAGCAGGCGCCAGCAGTTCGGGCAGCGCCACTCCAGCCGCCGCCAACTCGCTTTCGCATTGTCCGCTCGGTTCCATCGGCCGAATCGCCATCGGTAAACTCCTTGCCAAGGTGTGCTTTCACTCTGAAAATTGCTGCCAACCAGCATACACGAGGCCTCGCGTGCCCTGATTGGTTTATCGTGTAATAACTTATGTCCATCCTGCCCGGCAGCATACCTGCCGCCTGGCACGACATACCCGGAGGTCAATCTATGGGTCCTCGCCAACGACAGGAACGCAGTCGCTCCAAGACGCATGTCCTTCCCATGATCTTGCTCTCGTTTTTGGGCTTTCTGCTTATCGCGGGCGTAGCGTTTGGCATCGGCATGATCGGCAACGTCAACCGCTGGCTGTCCGACCTGCCCGACTACACCGACGCCAACGCTTACCTGGTAAGTGAGCCCACCGAAATCGTCGACTGCAACGGCAACAAGATCGCGAGTTTCTACACTCAAAACCGTAAGTCCATCACCAAGGACCAAGTGTCCCCGTATGTGCTGCAGGGCACTGTCGACGTTGAGGACGAGCGCTTCTACGAGCATGGCGGCATCGACCTTTGGGGCATTGCGCGCGCATCGGTGGCAACCCTCACCGGCGGCCACGAGGGCGCATCGACCATCACCCAGCAGCTGGTTCGCAACACCATCTTGCAGGAGGAACAATTCGACTCGACCATCGAGCGTAAGGTGCGCGAGGCCTATATCGCCATCAAGATGGAGGATATGTACTCCAAGGACGAGATCCTCATGATGTACCTCAACACCATCTACTACGGCCATGGAGCATATGGCATCGAGGCCGCCGCCGAGACCTATCTGTCCAAGACCGCCGCCGACCTCAGCCTGAGCGAGGCCGCGCTGCTCATCGGCCTTCCCAACTCGCCCTCGCAGTACGACCCCACGGTTAATCCCGACCTGGCGCTGTCCCGCCGCAACAAGGTTCTGGACAACATGCTGCGTCTGGGCCACATCACGCAGGAAGAGCACGATGCCGCACAGGCTGAGCCCATCACGCTTAACGTGACCGAGATTTCGGGCAGTGGCGTCGATGTGTACTCTCAACCCTACTTTGTCTCCTACGTAAAGCAGCTGCTTGAGCAGGAGTTCTCCACCGACGTGCTCTTTAAGGGCGGTCTGACCGTCAAGACCACCATCGACCCCACCATGCAGCAGGTTGCCGAGGAGGCTGTGCGCTCGCAGCTCGACACGCTTTCTCTCGACGGCCTGGACATGGGCATGGTCGTCGTTGACCCCAAGACTGGCTACATCAAGTGCATGGTGGGCGGCTACGACTATAACGCCGACGAAAATCACGTGAACCACGCTACGGCAAAGCGCCCCGTGGGCTCCACGTTTAAGGCCTTTACGCTGGCAACCGCCATCCAAAACGGTATGAACCCCAACGTCACCCTCAACTGCAACTCGCCTCTTACAGCCAAGGGCACCACGACCAAGGTGCAAAACTATGCCAACCAGAGCTATGGCAACATCACGCTTAAGCAGGCGACGGCATACTCCTCCAACACCGGCTACATCCAGGTGGCGGAAGCCGTCGGTAACAGCAAGATCATCTCGCTCGTCAAAAAGCTCGGCATCGACCCCGCCAAGGACAACATCGAGGACGTTCCCGTCATGACCCTCGGCACCGGCTCGATCTCGCCGCTCGAGATGGCCGCCGCCTACGCGACGTTTGCCAACGGCGGCTACTATCGCCAGCCGATCGCCATCACCGAGATTGACTCTCGTACCGGTTCGGTGCTGTACCAGCACACCGACAATCCCTCACAGGTGCTTACCGAGGGCGAGGCCGCCGCGGTCACCGATGTTCTGTCCGGCGTCATGAAGGGCAGCGGTACGGGTGCTGCCGGCGCTCTGAGTGTCAACCAGCCCTATGCCGGCAAGACGGGCACCACCGACAACACCACCAACCTGTGGTTCTGCGGCTATACCCCGCAGCTGGCGTGCGCCCTGTGGACCGGCTATTCCGCGGGCGAGATCCCCATCCAAAAGTACGGCACGGACCTGCTGGGCGACAGCACCAACCTGCCTGTCTTTAAGCGGTTTATGAACACCGTTCTGACCGGTACCGAGCGCGAGGAGTTTGCGACCGGAACGGTGCCCACCTACAAGAACAACAGCGTCTGGAAGTTCTACGGCACCAACAACACCAAGAAGTCGGAGAACGACGACAAGGACAAGGACGAAGAGGAAGAGGAAACCACCACAACGACTACCACGACGACCACGACCACCGAGACCACGGGCGGCGACACCACCGGCGGCACCGGTACGACCGGTGGCTCGACGGGTGGCTCCACTGGTGGTTCGACCGGCGGCGATGGCGGCACGCCTACGCCTACGCCTACGCCTACGCCCACTCCCGACCCCTCGCCCACGCCTGACGATACGGTCGGCTAAGAAGTACGCGACTAAAGCCAACAAGGCCCCGAGCAGCTTATTGAACTGCTCGGGGCCTTTTAGTTTGAAGCGACCTGGTGGGCGGTCTTTATACCGGCAAACAAAAAGGGGTACCGACCAACGTCGATGCCCCTTACAAGCCACTATGTCAGCGCACACAATGCCGAGCGCACGACCCGCACACCTACTTGCGAGAATTGCTCAACTTATTGATCAGCGCCTCGAGACGCTCGCCGTCCTCGGCCGTCTGGGCAATAACCAAAATCGTATCGTTGCCGGCAAGCGAGCCAAGCACATCGGGTAACTCTGCCGCATCAACGGCGGCGGCGATGCCGGAAGCCGTGCCAGGCTGAGCCTTGATCATAACCAGATTATCAGTACGCAGAACGCCCGTTACGAGCTCGGAAACCATACGCTGCAGGTGCAGGTCCTCTGCCAGAACATAGATGCCCTCAGGGAGCTTACGCAGCCCCATATCGGCAATATCGCGAGAGACAGTCGCCTGCGTGCAATCAAAGCCCATAGCACGGAGCTCATCGACCAGCACGCGCTGCGTGCGGACATCCTTATTGCGCACAATATCTCTAATGGCATCCTGGCGCCCATTGCGTTTTTTAGCCATACAAACCCTCTCTCCAAAAGATGGCGGAGACAATCAATCAGTGATTGAATAGTTTAACGCTATTTGAAGGCTTTTGTGTATAAGAACGCATTTCGAAACAATTCTATGCAAGTTTGTTTCGTAATGAGCCGTTTAGGCGGTTTTTGCGCCCGTCCGGTTAAGAAAAGCTGCCAGATGCGTACACATCACGCAGCGCGCGGGCTTGGCGCTGGCGATCGGCCCAAACAACAGACCGAGTCCCCGATGGTTGTCCTTGAGCGCGGCGACCATCTGACGGGTTCGAGGCGCCTCGAGCATATCACGCATGCGGGCGGAACGCTCGATTGACGACACTCCATGCGGGCTCAGACACAAATTCTCGATGCAGGCGACCAGTCCGGCAAAGTAGAACTTTTGGCTTGCCAGCTTGAGCCGACCACCGCTATCTGCTTCCGAGAGTGAGTCCGCAAGCTCGTCGAGCGCTCGAGTGTCATCGGATATCCTGGCATACATGGTGGGATCAAAGGCATCTGTAAGCTTAGGTGCCACCGCGTGGAAACAAGCGTCGCCGCAGCCGGACACGAATCGTGCCTGCGAGAGCGCATAAGCCATAAACTCAACCGTACGGTACGCCTTGCCGCGCGACAGGCATGCCTCAAACAGCGGACGGCTATACATCACGCCAGAGGTCTGAGCGACTAGGCCGCCCAAAATCAACTGGAACAGCCCAGTCACCATAGAAGACTCGTCTTCTATGGCAATAGAGGCAGCATCCAAGACGCGCGAATGGCGCTCTCGATGTGCATCATAGCGGTCGAGCGACACCGTGGGGAACGCTATGTCTGCCGCAGTATCGCACGCGATATCGACCATCTTGGAAAGGGATTGCGGAGCAAACCACTCATCGGCGTTCATGGCGATGATTTGAGAGCCGCGCGAGGCAGCAAAACCGGCACGAAGACACGCGCCGCGCGTCGCGTCCTCGACGTCAATCAAATCAATATGGATGTCCCTGTCGGCAGCAACTTGAAGCGAATGGCGCACACCGGGCGCAGTATCGCGACAGACAACGACAATCTGCAAATCGTAGAGGTCTTGGTTCTGGATACTCTCGAGCGCACGCATCGCATAGCTGGGCGAACCTTCTACCACAAGGATCACCGAAAGTCGCGGATGCGAGCCACGTCGAACCAAGTTTTCCATCCTCTCGATAGCACCAAATCAAACTGTCGTTCATGGTACACCCGAGCTATAAAAGCAACGAGCCGCCTAACATGTTGCACGCCAAGAACAGATGTTGCACACGCGCAGCTCACACATAGTATGTGCAAGGCACAGACGCGCCGAGCACTCCCCTAGTCGAGAACGACAAGCTCGTCGGGGCCGTAATCCACACCCATAAACGTAAGGCCGCAGGCAGGAGCCGTGGGGCCCGCAGCGGTACGGTCGCAAGCATCGATAACCTCGCGCATCCACTCGGGTTCACGGCGATGCATGCCAATCTCGACAAGCGTGCCCACGATCGTACGGACCATCGAATGCAGAAACGCATTGCCCTCGATGGTAAACGTCAGGATGTCCTCGCCAAACGCAACCTCATGGCCAAATTCGGCACGCATCACGCAGCGATGCGTGGGCTTGCCAACGGCCGAGGCAACCTTGCAAAAGCTTTTAAAGTCCTGCTCGCCCAGCAGCGCGGGGCAGGCAGAAGACATAGCCTCAACATCCAAGGGATAGCGATGCCACCACACGGCACCGCGGGACAGCACGGGGCGCGCATCGCGATCGGCAATACGGTATGTATACGTACGGGAATGCGCGTCAAAGCGTGCAGAAAAGCCTTTACGGGCCCTGTAGACCTCGTTAATGGCGATATCTTTGGGCAGCAGGGCATCCATGGCCCGCAGCCACCTACGGCGCGTACAAGCGAGCTCAGCATCCGTTACGGGCACGCTGATGTACTGAGCCACGGCATGCACGCCGGCATCGGTACGCCCCGCGCACGTCAGATCGATCGGGCGGCGAAGCAGCGTCTCGATGGCTCGACGTAGCTCACCCGCAACCGTCGTCTGTCCCGGCTGCTCGGCAAATCCGCTATACGGCGAGCCATCATAGGCCACGCGAAATACGAGCGTGGCGTCAAGCTCGGAAATCGAATTGAAATCAGACGGCGCAGTCATGGGCGCTCCCAACAAACAAGCAACGGTATCGCGACAAAAAAAGAGGGGTACGCGAACGTACCCCTCGAATATAGCCTATGCAGACGGAATGTCTACTCAGCGGTCTCCTCAGCAGGAGCCTCCTCGGCAGCGGTCTCCTCGACAGCCTCGACCTTCTTGGGAGCAGCGGCCTTCTTGGGGGCCGGAGCAGCCTTCTTGGCCTTAGGCGTGCAAGGCTCGGTGACGAGCTCCATGATAACGATGGGAGCGTTGTCGCCCTTACGGTTACCGAGCTTCATGATGCGGGTGTAACCGCCGTTGCGGTCCTGCCACATGCCCTGAGCAGCCTTGTCGAAAATCTCGGCAACGAGCTGCTTATCGCCGAGCTTGGCGATAGCCAGACGACGAGAGTGCAGGTCGCCCTTCTTGGCCCAAGTGATGATCGGGTCGACGACCGAACGCAGCGCCTTAGCACGGGTCTCGGTGGTCTTGATGCGGTCGTTCTCGAAGAGGGCCTTAGCAAGGCTCTTCTTCATGGCCTTGGTGTGGCTCGCATCGGTGCCGAGCTTCAGGCCCTTCTTAACGTTGTGACGCATGGTCTAGTTTCTCCTCAAATATGCGAAGCATTAAGCCTTCAGGCTCAGGCCCATGGACTCAAGCTTGTCCTTCACTTCCTCGATCGACTTAACACCGAAGTTACGGATGTTGAGCAGATCGTTCTCCGAGAACTCAACGAGTTGACGGACCGAGTGAATGCTGGCGCGCTTAAGGCAGTTGTAGGAACGGACAGAAAGGTCCAGATCCTCGATCTGCTTGTCCAGCTCGGCGTTGTCGTTGGTGACCTCGGGAGCGAAGATCGAAGCCTCCTCCTCGACCTCGGGGGTCTCGGCAAGATTCATAAAGGCAGCCATATGCTGGTTGATGATATTGGCAGCCTGGACCACGGCGTCGCGCGGAGCGATGGAGCCGTTGGTCTCGATCTCGAGGACAAGGCGGTCGTAGTCGGTGTGCTGACCGACACGGCAAGCCTCAACGAGCTTGGCGCAACGGGACACCGGCGAGTACAGCGAGTCGACGTGGATCACACCGATGGGATCGTTGTCGCGCTTGTTAGCCTCGCCAGAGACATAGCCGCGGCCATAGCCGATGCGCATGCTCATGGTGAGATGGCCACCCTCGGTGAGCGTAGCGATGTGCTGCTCGGGGTTGACCAGCTCAAACTCGGACGGAATAAAGAAGTCCGCACCGGTGACCTCGCAGGGGCCGTCAACCGAGATGGTGGCGGTCGCCTCGTCGGTCGTGCCGAGAGCCCTGAAGACAAGACCCTTGACATTCAGGACGATGTCGGTGACATCCTCGACCATGTTAGGGATGGTCATGAACTCGTGCTGCGCACCATCGATCTGAATAGCCTCGACGGCGGCACCCTCGAGCGAGGACAGAAGAACGCGACGAAGGGAGTTACCCAGCGTATCGCCGTAGCCACGCTCGAGCGGCTCGACGGAGACACGAGCAGACGTCTCGTTGATCTCTTCGACCTGAACCTGAGGCCTAATGAATTCTGACATGTATTACCTCCAGCCTCAGCAGCCCGGATGGACTACTTAGAGTAGAGCTCGACGATGAGCTGCTCGTTGATATCACCGCTGATCTGCTCACGCGTCGGCAGAGCGAGCACGTTACCAGACAGCTTCTCGATATCGACCTCGAGCCAGCCAGGGACCTCAAAGCGCTCGGAGGAAATCAGAGCCTCCTTGATGGGGAGGAGGTCACGGAACTTCTCGCCGACAGCGACGACGTCGCCGGCCTTGACGCGGTAAGACGGGATGTCCACGCGCTTGCCGTTCACGGTGAAGTGACCGTGACGGACGGACTGACGAGCCTCTTTGCGGGTGCGGGCGAAGCCAAGACGGAAGACGACGTTGTCAAGGCGAGACTCAAGGATGATCATGAGGTTCTCACCGGTGACGCCGTTCATCTTACGGGCCTTGTTGAAGTAGCCGTGGAACTGCTTCTCCAGAACGCCATAGATGAACTTGACCTTCTGCTTCTCGCGCAGCTGCATGCCGTACTCAGATTCCTTGCGACGGCGCTTGGGCTGACGGATAGATTCCTTCTTGCTGCTGTAACCGAGCTCAGCGGGATCGATCCCGAGCTGACGGCAGCGCTTAAGAACAGGAGTCCTGTCGATTGCCATATTGATACGGTCCTTTCAGTTACACGCGGCGACGCTTCTTGGGGCGGCAGCCGTTGTGCGGAATGGGGGTCTTGTCCTGGATGCTCGAGACCTCGAGGCCAGCAGCCTGGAGGGAGCGGATGGCGGTCTCACGACCGGAGCCGGGGCCCTTGACGAAGACAGAAACCTTCTTCATACCGTGCTCCATGGCCTGCTTGGCAGCAGCCTCGGCAGCCATCTGGGCAGCGAACGGCGTGGACTTACGGGAGCCCTTGAAGCCCACCTGGCCAGCCGACTTCCAGGAAATGACGTTGCCCTGGGGATCGGTGATCGAAACGATCGTGTTGTTGAACGTAGAACGGATGTGAGCCTGGCCCACGGAAATGTTCTTACGGTCCGCGCGCTTCAGACGGGCAGCGCGAACGTTCTTCTTAGCAGTAGCCATCTATCTAGCGCTCCTTATTTCTTCTTCTTAGCACCGATCTGACGCTTCGGGCCCTTGCGGGTACGAGCGTTAGTGTGGGTGCGCTGGCCGCGGACCGGGAGGCCCTTGCGGTGACGAAGGCCGCGGTTGCAGCCGATGTCCATAAGGCGCTTGACGTTCTGGTTGCGCTCACGGCGGAGGTCGCCCTCAACCATGATCTGGTTCTTATCGATATAATCACGGATGGCGTTAACCTCATCCTCGGTGAGGTCCTTAACACGCGTATCCACGTTAACGTTGCACTCGACGCAGATCTTCGTCGCAGTGGTGCGGCCGATGCCGTAAATGTAGGTCAGACCGATCTCAACGCGCTTCTCACGCGGGAGGTCGACACCATTAATACGGGCCAACGTAGTCTCCTCTCTTAACCCTGACGCTGCTTATGACGGGGGTTCTCGCAAATGACGAGGACCTTGCCATGGCGCCTAATGATTTTGCACTTATCGCACATCTTCTTGACCGAAGGACGTACCTTCATCGTTCTTCCTTTCGGTAGCGCTCAAACTACTTCCCTACTATCTACTCGCCCAGCCGCAGGCGTTTAAAACTATGGCTGGTCTTCACACACAATCCGACCGTAGGTTGAGCTAAGCCTGCAGCCGGAAATGGAGTGCGTGTATGCGTGCCGCTATTTGTAGCGATAGGTGATGCGGCCACGGGTCAGGTCGTACGGGGAAAGCTCCACGACAACCCTGTCACCGGGGAGAATACGAATGTAATTCATTCGAATCTTGCCAGAAATGTTGCACAGAACCGAATGACCGTTCTCGAGCTCAACCTTAAACATGGCGTTGGGCAGCGGCTCCTTTACCGTACCCTCGAGCTCAATTGCGTCTTCCTTCTTCACAAGCAATCATCTTTCTCTAGAAAACGACAGCGATTGAGTATTCTACAATACGCATGCACGTATCGTAATATCTTCGTAATGGCTCCACAACTAAGCGGAACTTGTTACATTTCTCCGCCTTGGAGCGAACACCAAGCACCTTGGGCATCCGTGGTGAGAATCACCGGACCGTCATTGGTAATGGCGACGGTGTTCTCGTAGTGCGCGGCGGGCAGGTGGTCGTTGGTCGTAACAATCCAACCGTCGGAGCCCGTGCTCACATGGTTGGAACCCATCGTAACCATCGGCTCGATGGCAATGACCATGCCGGCCTGGAGGCGAACGCCCTTCCCCTTCTTTCCATAGTTAGGAACGTTGGGGTCCTCGTGCATCACGCGGCCAATGCCATGGCCAACATAGTCACGAAGAACGCCATAGCCGTGAGACTCGGCGAGAGACTGAACGGCATAACCAACATCCCCGATATGGTTACCGGGGACAGCCTGCTCGATGGCAGCCTTAAGGCAATCGCGCGTAACCTCGCACAGGGCCTTGGCCTCGGGCGTTGGGGTGCCAACGAAAAACGTCCAAGCGTTATCGCCGACCCAACCGTCGACAACGGCTCCCGTATCGATGGAAATGATATCGCCATCGCGCAGGATCATGTCGGGGTTGGGAATACCGTGGACCACGGCATCGTTGATCGATGCGCAAATGGTTCCCGGGAACCCGCCGTAACCCTTAAAGGCCGGGGTGCCGCCATGCATGCGGATAATCTGCTCCGCGAGCTGATCGAGCTCAAAAGTCGAAACGCCGGGGCGCACCATGGCTCCAACGTGGCGGAGCGCCATCTTAGATAGCGCTCCTGCCTTCTTCATCTGCTCGATTTGCGTTGCAGACTTAATCTTGATCATAGACCGAGAGCCTCTTTGACATCCCCGTACACGGTCTCGCGAGCCTGGTCACCGTTGACCGACTTGAGCAGACCCTGGCCACGATAGTAGTCGACGAGCGGGCTCGTGGACTTCTCGTAGACGTCGAGACGGTTCTTGATGGTCTCGGGCTTGTCGTCGTCGCGCTGATACATCTCGCCGGCACACTTGGGGCAGGTAGCATCGGCAGCGGTGCCGGTGTAACCGCAGGCGCGGCAGGTGCGACGCGAAGACAGACGATCGATGATGACCTCGGGGGCCACGTCGACCAGAAGGGCGCAGTCGATCTCGCGACCCATGGCGGAGAGCTCGGAATCGAGCGTCACAGCCTGGGCGGTGTTGCGCGGGAAGCCATCGAGGATGAAGCCCTGCTGGGCGTCATCGGCGGCAAGGCGCTCCTTGACAAGGTCGATCACGAGCTGGTCGGGAACGAGCTCGCCAGCGTCCATGTACTTCTTAGCCTGAATACCAAGCTCGGTGCCACCCTTGACGGCAGCACGCAGCAGGTCGCCCGTGGAAATGTGAGCGACGCCAAACTCGGCGACGAGCTCCTGTGCGACGGTGCCCTTACCGGCACCCGGAGCTCCGAGCAATACGAGGTTCATGAGCAATCCTCCTCTAGCCTATTTAAAGAATCCATCGTAATCATACATCTTGATCTGGCCTTCGAGCTTATCGACCGTGTCGAGCACGACGCCGACCATGATGAGGATGGACGTGCCGCCAAATGCCTGGATCAGATGGTTACCCGTGAAGGAGAAGATGATCGAAGGCACGATGGCGATGAGCGCCAAAAAGACAGCGCTGGGAAGCGTAATCTTGTTGAGCGCGTTCTTGATGTAGGCCGCGGTAGCCCTACCCGGACGCACGCCCGGAATAAAGCCGCCCTGCTTCTTAAGGTTATCGGCCGTGTCATCGGGGTTGAACACCATGGAGGTGTAGAAGTACGCGAAGAACACGATGAGGACAACGTTAAGCACCCAGTTGAGCCAACCGGTCGAAAGCGCAGAGGCAACTGCCTGAATCCAGCCGATGCCGGGGAAGAACACGGCAATCTGAGCCGGGAAGTACAGCAGCGCCGAAGCGAAGATGATCGGCACGACGCCCGCGGTGTTGACCTTGATGGGCAGGTAGGTGGTCTGTCCACCCATCATGCGACGGCCCACGACGCGCTTGGCGTAGGAGACCGGAATGCGGCGCTGGCCGCGCTCAAGGAAAACGATCAGCGGGATAACCAGCAGGATGATGGCGCAGATGATCACCATGGTGATGATGCCACCGGCATTGCCCTCGGTGCTGGAGAAGATAGCCTGCGGCAGACCGGCCATGATGTTCGCAAAGATGATCAGCGACATGCCATTGCCGATACCGCGCTGGGTGATGAGCTCACCAATCCACATGATCAGCATGGCGCCCGCAGTGAGCGTGCCGACGACCATGAGGTCGAAGATGATCTCGGGAGCGCCGGCGCCATTAAAGCTGATGCCGAAGCTCTTAAAGAGGAAGAGGTAACCCACGGAGTTGAGGATTGCCAGAGCCAAGGTGAGGTAACGCGAATACTGCGTAATCTTGGTCTGACCGACCTCGCCCTCGCGGGCAAGCTCATGCAGGGAAGGCACGACGGCCTGGAGCATCTGGAGGATGATCGAGCTGGTGATGTAAGGCATGATGCCCAGCGAAAACACCGACACATAGCTCAACGCGCCGCCAGAGAAAAGATTCAGGAGGGCCATAGCACCTGCGGCGACCGAATTGTTATCGGTCGAGAAAAGGCCCAGCATCCCCTGGAAGGGAATGCCGGGCACAGGAACGTGCGCACCAATGCGGTACACGACGAGCATAGCTATGGTAAAAAGAATCTTTTCGCGCAATTCTTTGATGCGGAAAGCATTCTTAAGACCATTTAGCACGGCAGCTCGACCTTTCCGCCGGCGGCCTCGATCTTGGCCTGCGCAGAAGCGCTGACCTTGTCGACCTTGACCGTGAACTTCTTGGTGAGCTCGCCATTGCCGAGCACCTTGACGGGCTCGAACTCGCTCTTGGTGATGCGAGCGGCCTTAAGAGCGGCACCGTCGATCACAGCGCCATCCTCGAACTTACGCTCGAGACGCTCAACGTTAACAGCGGTGTACTCGATACGACGGGGGTTGCGGAAGCCCGGAAGCTTGGGCAGGCGCATAGCCAGCGGAGTCTGGCCACCCTCGAAGCCGGCACCCTTGGTGCCGCCAGAGCGGGAACCCTGGCCCTTCTGGCCGCGGCCAGAAGTGGTGCCGTGACCCGAAGAATTGCCACGGCCGACGCGCTTACGGTTCTTGGTGGAACCGGGCGCGGGAGTAAGATCGTGAAGCTGCATTTGCTACTCCTCTACAATCTCGACAAGGTGCTTGACCTTGAAGATCATGCCGCGGACGGACTCGTTGTCAGCAATCTCGCGAACCTCGCGGATCCTGTGGAGACCGAGGGCACGGACAGTACGGACCTGGTCCTGCTTGCAACCGTTGGTGCTGCGGACCTGCTTGATCTTGATGGTGTCAGCCATGCTTAGTTCTCCTTACCGACGAACATCTCGGAGACCGTCAGGCCACGGCGAGCCGCGACGTCCTCAGGGCTGGAGAGCTCCTTGAGGCCCTCGACGGCAGCCTTGATGATGTTGAGGCCGTTGTCGGTACCGAGGGACTTGGACAGGACGTTCTTGATGCCAGCAAGCTCGAAGAGGGGACGCACAGCGCCGCCGGCGATAACGCCGGTACCCTCGACAGCGGGCTTGATGATGATGCGGCCGGCACCAAAGTGGCCGAGAACCTCGTGCGGGATGGTGCCCTGCTCGGTCACCGGCACGTGGAACATGTTCTTCTTGGCATCGAGAGACGCCTTGGAGATGGCCATGGGCACCTCAGCGGACTTGCCCATGCCAACGCCGACGTTGCCCTTGCCGTCGCCAACGACGACGAGAGCGACGAGGCTCATGCGACGACCACCCTTGACGGTCTTCGACACGCGGTTGATGTAAACGACGCGCTCCTCGAACTCGGAGGCCTCGCGCTGCTGCTTCTGATTACGAGCCATGTGCTACATACCTCCTAGAACTCGAGACCGGCGGCACGAGCACCGTCGGCGAGGGCCTTGACGCGGCCATGGTAGATACGGCCACCGCGATCGAAGGCGACCTTGGTGATGCCGGCCTCGATGGCGCGCTTGCCAACGAGCTGACCGACCTTCTCCGCAGCCTCCTTGTTCGAGGTGTGGGTGCCCTTGAACTCGGCCTCGAGGGTCGAGGCGGAGACGAGCGTCAGGCTGGAGCCCTTGCTGTCGTCGATGATCTGGGCATAGATGTTGGCGTTAGTACGGGTCACGCGAAGACGCGGACGCTCGGCGGTACCCGAGACCTTGCCGCGAACACGACGCTGACGACGCTTGAGGCCTTCCAGCTTCGCCTTATGCTTGTTCATACGTAAACTCCTAAAAAGGTTGATCTTGCCAGCACCTGACGGGGTGCTGGTCTTATGCGAGTGAGTCGGTTACGACTACTTGGCGGCCTTACCCAGCTTGCGGCGGATGTGCTCGCCAACGTAGTGGATACCCTTGCCCTTGTAAGGCTCGGGAGGACGATGGCCGCGGATCTCAGCGGCGATCTGACCGACCTGCTGCTTGTTGATACCCTTGACGTTCACGTGGGTGTTGTCGGGAACCTCGAAGGTGATGCCCTCGGGAGCCTCGACGATCACGGGGTGCGAGAAGCCCAGGGAGAACTCGAGGTTCTTGCCCTTCTGCTGCACGCGGTAACCGACGCCGGCGAGCTCGAGCTTCTTCTCGAAGCCCTCGGAAACGCCAACAACCATATTGTGGATGAGGGCGCGGGTGAGGCCGTGGCGGGCACGGGTCTCACGCTCGTCGTCGGGACGGGAAACGGTGAGGACGTTGTCCTCGACGTTGATAGCGAGCTTCTCAAAGACATCGAGCTCGAGCTGGCCCTTGGGGCCCTTGACGACAACGTTGTTGCCGTTGACTGCCACTTCGACTCCGGCGGGAATCTGGACAGGCTTATTACCGATACGAGACACGGTGATCTCCTTTCCTTCTACCTACCGAGCGAATTACCAGACGTAAGCGATGATCTCGCCGCCGACGTTGTGCTTGCGAGCATCGCGGTCGGTCATGACGCCATGGCTGGTGGAAATAATGGCGGTACCAAGGCCACCGCGGACGCGGGGCATGTCGGCAACGCCGGTGTACTTACGCAGGCCCGGCTTGGAAATGCGGCGGATGCCGTTGATGACCTTAGCCTTCTTGGGACCATACTTAAGCGTGATGTGCAGAGTCTTCTGGGGAACGGTGTCCTCGACATCGTAGCCCTCGATGTAGCCCTCCTCGTGCAGAACACGAGCGATCTCGACGAGCTTCTTGCTGCTCGGCATGGAGACCGTGGCCTTGTTCACAGAGTTAGCGTTACGGATGCGCGTAAGCATATCTGCGATCGGGTCTGTAAGGTTCATACAGATTCTCCTTCGTTCTTGATGAACACGTGCTCTTGGTTCTTCGCCGCCCTTAACGGCAAAGCCTAACTAGCGCGTTTTCCCTGTTCCAAACGGATGCTTGAAACGCTGGTAGTGACTTACCAGCTGGCCTTCTTAACGCCGGGAAGCTCGCCCTTGAGTGCAAGCTCGCGGAAGCAGACACGGCACAGGCCGAACTTGCGGTACACAGAGTGCGGACGGCCGCAGCGCTGGCAGCGCGTGTACTCACGAGTAGAGAACTTCTGCTTGCGATTGCACTTGACGATCATCGATGTCTTAGCCACTTATATCCTCCTCACATAGAGTATTGTTCGCCCCAAGCGCCGCCCCCTTGTGGGAACGGCGCTTATAGGGCAGGTGAACCTATTTCTTGAACGGGAAACCGAAGGCGTCCAGAAGGGCCTTGGCCTCCTCATCGGTGTTGGCGGTGGTCACGAAAGTGATGTCCATACCACGCTGGTGATCGACGGAATCGAAGTCGATCTCGGGGAAGATGAGCTGCTCGGTGACGCCCATGGAGAAGTTACCACGGCCGTCGAAGCTCTTGGCGGAGATGCCGCGGAAGTCGCGGATACGGGGGATCGCGACGGAGGTCAGACGATCGAAGAACTCCCACATACGGTCGCCACGCAGGGTAACCTTGCAGCCGATCGGCATACCAGCGCGCAGGCGGAAGGTAGCGATGGACTTGCGGGCACGGGTGATCATCGGCTGCTGGCCGGTGATAGCGCGCAGGTCGCGCACGGCACCGTCGATGGCCTTGGAATCGGTAGCGGCCTCGCCGACACCCATGTTCACGACGATCTTCTCAAACTTGGGGATCATCATGACGTTCTCGTACTGGAACTTGTCCTGAAGCTGCTGCTTGACCTCGTTGTTGTACTTGGTCTTCAGACGCGGCACATACTTCTCTTCTGCCATTGTTCACTCCTTCTTGGGGTTTTAAGCACGGGGCGTGGCCACGGTGGGTTGTCCTCGTGCCTCCTGGCTGCATCCGCGCCGCTCATGGCATTTTGCGGTTTGGACTCGACGCAGCAGGAGCCGACAAAACAATCGGTACTATACGCGCATTGGGTGCATATTTCCAGAAAAACCTCGTCTGCCTGCACAACTCCACAACTCCCCCGCACAAATGCGTCCGCATGCGACGGAGGAAAACGGATCCCTAGGCAGTTGCGGTGAAATAGGGACTGTTTGACGGCCTAACAGGCATAAACAGTCCGTATTTCACCGCAACTCATATATGGGGATGCGATTAGCGCTTGCGGGGGACGAGCTTGGTGCGGCGCAGGTGGATCATCTCGGCAGCGATGGAGATGGCGATCTCCTCGGGGTCCTCTGCCTCGATGGCGACACCGATCGGCAGGTGCAGCTCGTCGATCTGGTCCTGCGTAAAGCCCTCCTGCTCCAGGCGGGCGCGCACAAAGGCCGTCTTGCGGCGCGAACCCAGACAGCCCAGATAGGCGGGCTTGGCGTGCATGGCCTGAATCACCACGTCGATATCGGACTTGTGACCCGCCGTGGCGACGACCACTAGGTCACGCGGGCCGATGGGGCACTGCTTGCTCAGGTTCTTGTAGTCGACCAGACGACGGTCGTAGACACCGGGCACCCATTCGGGGGTCAGTGTGCCGGGGCGGTCGTCGCAAGCCACGACGGCAAAGCCCGCCGCCGTGAGCACCCGCGCCGTCGCAGCACCCACGTGGCCGCAGCCAAAGATATAGGTCAGGCCCTCGGGGCAGAGCGTCTCGATGTGCGCCGCGGAAATCTCGGAGGCCGCGTTGGTGTAGGTGACCTTACTCCCCTCCTCCACCAGCGAAAGCTCGGGGCAGCCCATTATGGTGCGGCGCGACTCCTCGCCATGGTATTCGGCAACGTCGCCTTCATGCGCACTTGCGATAAACGGTTCAAAGTCGATGGCGAAGTCGCCGATGCGCCGATAGGCCAAGACGTCGGCAACCGACTGGAACAACGGTGCCTGGGTCGCATCCAGATGCAGGTAGCACAGGCAGATGGCTCCGCCGCAAATCATGCCGGTATCGGAGTTCTCGCCGCCCATGGTGTAGCGGACCAGACGCGATTTACCCCCGGCCAGCAGCTCGCGCGCCTCGTCCAGCGCAAAGAGCTCAATCTTGCCGCCGCCGATAGTGCCCGCTTGGCTGCCATCGGCAAAGACAGTCATCCATGCGCCCACACCGCGCGGGGACGACCCCGCCGTACCGGCCACTACCACCAGCTCGCACGTCTCGCCAGCACGCAGGGCGGCAAGCGCCGCATTCACAACATCGAGCTTTTCCATTGCCGCCTTCTATCCTCTAAAGACATCGGTGAGCATAGCGAGTGCCTCGAGCACGCCGCCGCCGACCGACGTCGCTTTGTCCGAAATGTAGTTGATATAGCTGGCATCGCCGCGTGGATCGACATCGGCGCATTTAAAGCCCTCAGTCACCTGCACGCCGTTCGCCAAAAGCCCGCGCAGACAGCCATCGATCTGCGTGCACATGGGCGTATCGCCCGCGTAGCCAATCACGTCTCCGGCGCTCACGATGTCGCCGATTGCGCGGTCGGACCGAAACACGCCGGCGGCGGGGCTGTGGATAACACGTTCCTTGCCATAGCCGGCGATAATGCCCGGCACGCCCGTGTTGGGCTGGGGCGAACCTTGGGTAATGACACGGCCCAGGAAATGCCCACGCATGGTCTCGACCACGGCGTCGCAGTCAACCGGCGCGGTAAAGCCCGGCCCCACGGCGATGACGGCAGGCGCCATGTCGCGCGTGGTGCCCAAGTTGCGCTTAGCCAAAATCGCGTCGACCACAGCAGCGGGTTTAAGCTCATCGAGCATCTTGGCCTGAGGGTCCACCACAACGGCGACGTCTCCAGCCTCGGTAATCTCAAGCGCCTCAGCCGGCGTCTGTGCCAAGCGAGCGCGAATGCCTTCGACCTCGACCTCGCCCAGGCGAATGGCCTCGCAAAAACAGATTGTGCGGCGGATGCACGTGGGAACCGCGATATCGGCCATAACGACCGAAACGCCGGCGCGCACCAAGCGAGCGGCGACGCCCGTGGCGATATCGCCGGCGCCGCGAACATAAACGAGCATTCCCGGGGCACCTCCCTGTGCTACGGTTTGAGCAGAGCAAAAGCGGTTCGGCCGCTACTCTGATGATTATTTATTATCACAGTATTATACGGCGGTGAACAGATGGAAACGACGAGCGGAAACCTTGCCTCCGCGCTCAAGATCGAGCCGGGCATTACCGCAATTATCGGCAGCGGTGGCAAGTCGACCTTGCTAAAGACGCTGGGTCTCGAGCTCATGCGCGCTGGCGGCCGCGTGCTCCTCTGCACCACCACGCACATGTTTCCCGTCGCCGGCGTGCCGTGGGACGGGTCAAACCGTCGCCTGGATGCCGCGCCTTGGAAGCCGGGTGCCGCGCATGTCCCCGGCTGCACCTGCAAGGTATGCGCTGGCATGAGCCGCGGAAGCATCTGCCAGGCGGGTGTTTTGGACCCGGAGACAGGCAAGCTCTCCGCCCCCGCCGAGCCGCTCGGCGAGCTGGCACGGCGCTTTAACTATGTGTTGGCCGAGGCAGATGGCAGCAAGCAACTCCCGCTCAAGGCGCATGCCGCCTGGGAGCCGGTAATTCCCGCCGCCACGGCAAACGTTGTCTGGGTCGTCGGCGCCTCGGGGCTGGGCAAGCCCGTCGCCGAGGTTGTCCACCGCCCCGAGCTCTTCTGCGAGCGCTGCGACTGCGAACCTACCGACATCGCCACGCCCGAGCGCGTCGCCCAGGTGCTCAATGCCGAGATGCAGATGCTGAACCTAAACAATGCCCGTATCATGCTCAACCAAGTCGACACGCTTGCCGACTCAACGATAGCCGACCGCTTCCAGGCAGCCCTCGGCCGCCCCGTCGTCGCCACCAACCTCAAGTAGCTGGCGCTGCCCCAGCAGGCCTATAAGTTGCGGTGGAATAGTTCCTGAAACGGCCTATTTGGCGGCTAAACAGGAACTATTCCACCGCAACTGCGGAGGGAAATCCGGTGATCTTCCTGCTAGCGGGGCACGTAGCGACCGGGCTGGGCCCCGGTGGGCTCGCCGTCGCGCGCGGCCAGCACGCCGTTCACAAACACGGCCTTGGCGCGGCCGTGCGCCTCAAAGCCCTCGAGCGGCGTGTAGTCCACGGCCTGATGCTGCGTCGCGGCGCTAATCGTCCAGCGCGCCTTGGGATCCCACACGCACACGTCGGCATCGGCGCCCTCGGCAAGACAGCCCTTGTGCGGATACATGCCAAAGACGCGCGCCGGGTTCTCGCTCATCAGGCGGCACAGATCCTCGGGACCCAGCTGTCCCTCAAAGCTCGTAGCGATCGCGACGGGGCGATGCTCCACGCCGGGTCCGCCGTTGGGAATCGCGCGGAAGTCGTCGCGCCCGCGGTCCTTTTGCCCGTGCAGGTTAAAGCTACAGTGGTCGGTCGCAATCGTATCGATCTCGCCGGCCACAAGCGCCTCGCGCAGTGCCGCACGGTCGCCGGCATGGCGCAGCGGCGGACTCATCACGTACTTGGCGCCCGCAAAGCCGTCCTCGCCCTGCTCCAGATAGCAGGTGTCGTCGAGCATCAGATACTGAGGGCATGTCTCGACATAGATGTTCTTCTGCCCGCGCGCTTTGGCAGCGCGAATGGCCTCGAGCCCCAGCTTGGTCGAAAGGTGCACCACGTTGACCGGAGCGTCCCCGGCCAAGTGCGCCAGATACAGCAGGCGGCTCACGGCCTCGGCCTCACACACGTCCGGACGGCTGAGCGCATGGCCCTCGGGCCCGTGGATACCCTGCTCAAACACGCGCTTCTGCAGCGCGTTGACCAACGTGCCGTTCTCGCAATGCACGCACAGGATACCGCCCACGCGCTTGAGCTCCTCCAGCACCTCGAGCGTCTCGGCATCGTCCAGGCGCAGATGGTCGTAGGCAAAGTAGGTCTTAAACGACGACACGCCCGCCTCGCGCATGGCCGAAAGATCGGCGCGGTTGCGCTCATTCCACTCGGCAAGCGCCATATGGAAGGCATAGTTGGCGGTGCAGGTGCCGTCGGCGCGATGATGCCACTCGACCAAGGCATCGGGCATGGTCACGCCGCGATCGGCCGTCGCGTAGTCCACAATGGTCGTCGTGCCGCCGCAGGCAGCCGCGCGCGTGCCGGTCTCAAAGCTATCGGCTGTCCAATCCATGCCGGTCCAGCACTGCATGTGCGTGTGGCCGTCGATAAAGCCGGGAAACACCCAGCAGTCGGTGGCGTCCTCGACGGTATCGCCCTCGCCCGGCTCGATTGCCGCGGCAATCCGCACAATCTTGTCGCCCTCCATGGCAAGATCGGCGCGGCGAAGCCCCTGGGGCGTCACGAGTGCGCCGTTTTTGATGATGATCATAATTGCTCCTTATTGATTGATGCAGTTGGCCACGCGATCAAAATACGAGCAGGCGGCGATATGCTCCGTTATGCGTCGCTGTCCCTTGACGGTATCGACGTCCCACAGCTCGTAGGCACGCGCCTCGACCAGCACCACGTCGGTACGGTCCTTGAGGATCGAACCGCCGCCGTCCTTACCCTCAAGACACATAAGTGCATCGAACAGTTCCGCCGGAAAGAGCACCGGGCTCGAAGGCTCACCGTTGCACGCAAGACGCACCGGATGCTTGCGGCCACGCTCGTCAAATGCACGAACCATAGCCTCAAAAGAATCCGAACTCACGAGAGGCTGGTCGCCCGGCAAAAAGAGGCAACCTTTCCAGTTGCGTTCGACTCCCCACGAAAGGCCCGCACGGACGCTTTCGCTGCGCAGCTCGCCATCGTGCAGCACGCACGGGCAATGCTTGTCATCACAAATCTGAGCGACCTCGGGCCAACGCGTCGAAACCACAACGTCAAAGCCCCGGGGAACCGAATCAATGGTCCGGGCAATCAGCGGCTCGCCATAGATATCGGCGAGCATCTTGTTAGAGCCAAATCGCTTGCCCTCGCCCGAAGCCATAATGACGCAACCAAGTTTCATGGCGATACCTCCCCTGAAACCATCGTACCCATAACTCGCGTCGCGGGGCATCTACATCGAAAGCGCTTATCCCGCACGCCCACGATGCAAAAAGGGGCACCCCGCCGGTTGGCAGAGCGCCCCCTTTACATGGCTTACCTCAACCCAGCTTTAGGCCTGGAACCAACGGGCGGTGTTGCGCTCGTCGAGGGCCTTGAGGGTAGCGGCGGGATCGGCAACCTTCTGCAGGAACATCATGGCTGCGATGGCGTACGGCTTGTAGCTGGCCTCCTTGTACATGCCCACGCGGTGCATGTCGAAGACGTCGGCGTTGACCTCGCCGTGCTCGCAAGAGACACCGGAGATGTCGGCGGGCAGCGGATGCATAAAGATGGTGTCCTGGCCGTTGGCGGTCTTCTCCATGAGCTCGGTCGTGGAGCACCAATCCTGATGCGTGGCGTTCTGAGCGAGCAGCTCCTTCTCGAGTGCAGCGATGCCGGCGTCGTCGCCCTCGGCGTACAGGTTGGTGCGCTTCTCCATGGCGGCAAACGGAGCCCAGCTCTTCGGGATCACGATGTCGGCGCCCTCGAAGGCCTCGGCCATGGTGTTGACCTGCTTAAAGGTGGTGCCGGACTCGGCGGCATAACCCTTGGCGCGCTCGACGACCTCGGGCATGAGGTCGTAGCCCTCGGGGTGGGCCAAGGTGACGTCCATGCCAAAACGGGGCAGCAGGCTGATCAGCGACTGCGGGCAGGACAGCGGCTTGCCGTAAGAGGGCGAGTAGGCCCAGGTGACGGCAACCTTCTTGCCCTTGAGGTTCTCAAGACCGCCAAACTCGTTGATGAGGTAGAGCATGTCGGCAGAGGACTGCGTGGGGTGATCGGAGTCGGACTGCAGGGAGATGAGCGTGGGACGGTGATCCAGAACGCCGTCCTCGTAGGCCTGCTGGACAGACTCGGAGACCTCGGCCATGTAGGCGTCGCCCTTGCCGATGTACATGTCGTCACGGATGCCGATGACGTCGGCCATGAAGGAGATCATGGTAGCGGTCTCGCGGACGGTCTCGCCGTGAGCGATCTGGGACTTCTTCTCGTCCAGGTCCTGCAGCTCAAGACCGAGCAGGTTGGCTGCCTTAGAGAAGGAGAAGCGCGTACGGGTGGAGTTGTCACGGAACAGGGAGACGGCCAGACCCGAATCGAAGATCTTGGACGAAACGTTGTTCTCGCGCAGCTCGCGCAGGGCGTCGGCGACGATGTAGAGCGCCTTGAGCTCATCGGTGGTCTTATCCCAGGTGTGCAGGAAGTCGCTGCCGTACATGCCCTTAAAATCGAGGCCGTTCAGCTGCTCGACGAGCTCGGTAAACTTGGCGTCCATGTAAATATCCTTTCCAAAGATGAAACGATTGCAATGAGTAGATGTGCTCCGGCATGCGCGTGTGGCTAGAACATGCAGAGCACTATGACGAGGACCCGCTACCGTTGAGGAAGCATGGGAGATAACGACCGCGGGCCCCAAGTCAACAGGGGGTGCCGGGGACACGAGCTGTCCCCGGCTCAACAAGATCGAGGAATGGGACTAATCGATCTTGTTGTTGGTCAGACCGGCGCGGAACACGGTGGCGTCGCCATCGGCCTGGCTCGGATCGTAGAGGTTCAGGGCAGCCACATACATGGCGGCAGCGGTGACCAGGTCGTCCTTGTAGGTGACCTCGTTGGGAGCGTGAGCCTGAGACTCGGCACCCGGGCCGAAGCCGACGCAGGGGATGCCATAGCGGCCCTGGATGGAAACGCAGTTCGTGGAGAAGGTCCACTTGTCGCACAGCGGGCGACCGGTGCGCTTGTCCATGCTGGGCTCGCAGCCGATGCGCTCGTCACCGAACATGGCCTTGTGGGCGTCGACGAGGGCCTTGACGTGCGGAGCGGTCTCCTTGTTGATCCACGTGGGGAAGTAAGCCTCGGTCTCGTAGACCTCGCCGGTCCAGGACGGACGATCGTACATGTACATGGAGACCTTCACGTCGTCGCCGTACTTCTTGGCGGCCGGCAGGTTACGGATCTCGTCCAGGCAGGACTCCCAGGTCTCACCGGCGGTCATGCGACGGTCGATGGAGATGGCGCAGGAGTCAGCGACAGCGCAGCGGCTGGGGCTGGTGTAGAAGATCTGGCTGACGGTGCAGGTGCCGCGGCCCAGGAAGCGGGCGTCCTCGAAGTGCTCGGGGTTGTACTTGGGGTCGAGCATCTTGACGAGGCCCTTGATGTCGGTCGACTCGTCACAGCCGTTGTTGTTGAGGGCGCGGACGTCGGCGATGATGTCGGCCATCTTGTAGATGGCGTTGTCGCCGCGGTCGGGAGCGGAGCCGTGGCAGGAGGTGCCGTGAACGTCGACGCGGATCTCCATGCGGCCGCGGTGACCACGATAGATGCCGCCGTCGGTGGGCTCGGTGGAAATGACGAACTCGGGCTTAATGCCGTCCTTGTTGTAGATGTACTGCCAGCACATGCCGTCGCAGTCCTCTTCCTGGACGGTGCCGACGACCATGATCTTGTAGCCCTCGGGGATGAGGCCCATGTCCTTCATCATCTTGGCAGCGTAGGTAGCAGAAGCCATGCCACCCTCCTGGTCGGAGCCGCCGCGGCCGTAGATGATCTCGTCGGTCTCGTAGCCCTCATAGGGATCGGCGTCCCAGTTCTCGATGTTGCCGATACCGACGGTGTCGATGTGGGAGTCGATGGCGATGATCTTGTCGCCCTCGCCCATAAAGCCCATAACGTTGCCCAGGCCGTCGACCTTGACCTCGTCATAGCCAAGGCTCTCCATCTCGGCCTTGATGCAAGCGACAACCTCGCCCTCCTCGCAGGACTCAGAGGGGTGGCTAATCATTGCGCGAAGAAAACGCGTCATATCAGCACGATGAGACTCAGCCGCAGCCTTAATGGCATCAAAATCGAGTTCTTTAGTCATAACAGTCAACCTTTCTACAAGGGTTTACCTACAGGTAGATATTTCAGATAGATCACTTGTGCCAAGCAGCGTGAGGTCGAGCACCCCACAAGCAAGTAGCCATAGGAGGCGGACGGAGGACTTTGCTCCGTCGCGAGTTCCGCACGAGCCGGAGAGCACTTAATGTGCTCTCCGTGCGAGCAGGACTGTCCGAGCAGGGAGTAAAGTCCTCCGGCTGCCTCCGGACAGGTCAGTCTGCTAGCAGGTCGGATACTCGCCCTCCCAGACGATGCGACGGTACTGATCCGGATCGGTGTCGCCCTCGGTGGAGAAGCAGAGCACGGAGCTCGTCTTGTCCAGGCCGATGAGCTCCTTGAGCTCGGCGTACTCGGGATCGAGCATAAGGGTCTCGACCAGACCGGTGGTCACGGCGCCGGACTCGCCGGAGATAACGCGCGGGTCGCCCTTCTCGGGAGCGCCCAGGGTGCGCATGCCGCGAGCGGTGACCCAGTCGGGGCAGGACACGAAGGCGGTGGTGTGGTTGCGCAGGATATCCCAACCCAGGATGTTGGGCTCGCCGCAGCACAGGCCGGCCATGATGGAGGGCATGTCGCCGTCCACGATGCGCGGATCGCCGTCGCCGGCGGCAGCGCCCTTGTACAGGCAGGCGGCAGGCGCGCACTCGACCACGACGAAGGTGGGCGGGTTATCGGGATACAGGTTGGTGAAGTAGCCCACCACGGCGCCGGCGAGCGAGCCCACGCCAGCCTGGACAAAGACGTGCGTCGGGCGGTTGATGGCCATCTCGCGCAGCTGCTCGGCAGCCTCGGAAGCCATGGTGCCGTAGCCCTCCATGATCCAGGACGGGATCTTCTCGTAGCCCTCCCAGGCGGTATCCTGAACGATGACGCCGCGCTCGCAGGCGTCGGCCTCGGCGGCGGCCATGCGCACGCACTCGTCGTAGTTGACCTCTTCGATGGTCACCGTGGCGCCCTCGGCGGCGATGTTATCGAAGCGGGGCTTGGTGGAACCCTTGGGCATGTGCACGACAGCCTTCTGGCCCAGCTTGTTGGCAGCCCATGCCACGCCACGGCCATGGTTGCCATCGGTAGCGGTAAAGAAGGTGGCCTGGCCAAAGTCCTTGGCAAGCTGATCGGAGGTCAGGTAATCGAAGGTGCACTCGGCAACGTCCTTGCCGGTCTCGTCGGCAATGTAGTTGGCCATGGCAAACGAGCCGCCCAGGACCTTAAAGGCGTTGAGGCCAAAGCGATAGCTCTCGTCCTTAACGCACAGGTTGGACAGGCCCAGGCGCGCGGCCTGGCCGTCCAGGCGGGCAAGCGGAGTAACGGTGTACTGGGGGAACGACTGGTGGAAGGCGCGGGCCTTCTTCACGTGGTCGAGGCTCATGATTCCCAAGTGCTTGTCATCGCTCTTGGGCATCGTGTTGCCCGCCCACTGGATCTTATCGGCCATACGGTGAACTCCTTAAGTTCTCTCTTGCCGGCCCCCGCATACGCGTTTCAGCCCGATCCCATTCACACGGCTGAACTTTTATGTGGATGCCAAACAAAAAGTTTGTTAGCACTGTTCTATCACACTTTTTGATTGGAAAACCTAACAAATTGTTTGTTGCCGTAATCGGTACCTTTTCGCCGCCGAACGGTCACATAACACAGCGACGATTTCGTTATTTGCGAACAAGTGGGGTTTATGGCACAGTGAGCCCAAACTAATTTTTAGGAAGGCACCCATGACCCCCGCACAGATTGAGTTTTACAAGCGCCTCGCACACGGTCTGGCGCTCCAATTTGGTCCCAACTGCGAAGTCGTCGTCCACGATCTGGAGACCGAGGACGTGGACCACTCCATCGTGGTGATCGAAAACGGCCACGTCAGCGGGCGCAAACTGGGTGACGGCCCCAGCCATATTGTGTTTGAGTCCATGCACGAGGGCACCACCGACGTGCACGACCGCGAGCCGTACCTCACCAAAACCACCGACGGCAAGCTGCTCAAGTCCTCGACCATCTTTATCCGCAACGACGAGGGCAAGCCCGTCGGCATTTTGGGCATCAACTTTGACATTACGCTTATGAAGGCTTTTGAGCGTTCGCTCGACGCCTTTACCGGCACCGGCGGCACGGGCTACACCGAGCCCGAGCCCATTACCAAGAACATCGGCGACCTGCTCGAGGACCTGCTGCACGAGTGCGAACAGTTTGTGGGCAAGCCCGCGGCACTCATGACCAAAGACGAGCGCATTCGTGCCATTGGCTACCTCGACCGTCGCGGCGCCTTCCTCATTTCCAAGTCGAGCGAACGCGCCTGCGAGTTCTTTGGCATCTCCAAGTACAGCTTCTATAGCTACCTCAATGAGGCCAAGGCGGCGGCCGGCGACAAGTAGGCACTCGCCTAGATTGCCCCTCCCCTTTTGGGCGCGAGTTCTGGAAAGCTCGAATCCAAGACCGAGCCGCTTGGGAAGTTCCATATAATCGATGTCATTAGTATTTCGAAAGGGTGGAACAGAATGGCGTTGAGCAAGGCATCATGCACCGGTCGCGGATTGATTCCGGCAATTGGTGGACATGTGCACCGCATGTTCGATGAGGGTGAAGACGACCTGTTTTCACTGAGCCTTGACGACGTGATGGATGATCGCCCGTGGACCGCCGACGAACTCATGGGCGGCGGGGCTCGCCCGTCAAGCCCCAATCCCGCACTTGCGCCTAAGCCCGCATCTGCGCCGGCTCCTGCGCAGTCGCCTGTTTCGACGCCCGCGTCTGCGCCCACACCCACTTCGGCGCCCACGCCCACTCCCCGCCCCGCAAGCGACCCGTCCGAGACGGCGGCGTTTCTCGCTGCAGCGGCACAGCGCCCCACGGCAGACAGCACAATTCGCTACGCTGCCCCGCAGCAGCCGGCATACACGGCTCCCGAGCCCGAGCTCGAGCCGCCTGTCATGGATCTGGATGATCTTTCCAACCGCCAGTTTGCCTTTGATTCCTGGGCGGCGGCAGATTTGGACGAGACCTCGGGCGGCATGCCGGCGCTCAACATTCCGGTAAACCCCCTGTTTGCGGCTGCCGAGGAACGCGACTCCGCATACGACAACACCGCAGCATACGCCAACCGCCCGAGCGAACAGCCTCGCGCCAGCCGCATCGAAACCGAGGATTACGGCCAAGCGTCGCGCGGCTATTCTCGTGACCCGTTTGCTGCCACGCCCGCCCCCGATTACAACCAAGCGAGCGTAAAGGCAGCCTCGGCATCGTCGTATACCCACGGCACCGACGATAAGCGCGCCGCCGATTACCACACCGAAGAAGAACCGCCGCGCTTTTCGGAGTTTTCGCATGCGGCAAAGGTTGTCTTTATCGCCATCATCATCGCTCTGCTCGGCGTGATTGCGTTTGAGGGATTCCAGCTGTTCCGCGGCCCCACTGCGTCTGAATCGGAAACGCAGAAAGCAGAGGACGACAACCAGTACCTGGACATCAACACCCTCAAGGGCGACCCCAACGACGGAGACGACGAGTAGCAAGGGTTGGGAGCGGCTGAAGCGTCCGTATGTAGCACCAGCTTCTACGTGCTGTTTTGTCATCCGGTTACACTTTTCCGGATGTTTAGACCGTCGGATTCGACACTTTTCCGTACTTTTGAGGTGGCGATTTCGACACTTTTCCGTACTTTCATACGGCTGATTTCGACACTTTTCCGGATAATTGCCGTGTAATCAAGCGCCGTCTGCACATCATTTCGCAGGCGGCGCTTGATTTCTGTCCGCGCGTGCTGATAGACTCCATCGTGCCCGCAAGGAGCGGGCGCGTTTTATCCAGAGTCGGGGTAGAGAGTTGGCTCCACGATCCCGACGCCAACCGGCCAAGAGGCACGGTGGCCCTGCCAACATCGATGAAAGGAGTCCGTATGGACAATTTCTCTGTGCGCAGCGAGCGCAACTTCCACAACCTGGTCGTCAAACCGAATCACATGCATCTTCTGGATAAGCCAAATGGCTACGCCTCGGCCATGGTCAAGAGCAGCCTCTCCCACCAGATGCGCTTTACAGTACAGAAGCTCGAGGAAGAGCTCTGCACCGCTGGCAATCCACATGTGTTGCAGATCAAGTTGCTCGGAGATGACTCGCGTGAGCCGTCTATCTGGGAGCTGTTTGCAGACGGCAAGTGCGTTGCGGACGGATCTGGCGCCTTTGCACGCGAGTGCTTCTGCGAGGGCGCCGAGGTATTCCTGGACCTGTGCCGCGACGCCGTGCGCGCGGCCGAGCTGCGCCAGCGGAGCCAAAGGGAGTATGAGCTGCTGAGTGCCGCGCGCGGGATTGCAGGGGTGTAGGCAGACAGACCAGACAGCTCGTCATACTGGTTGACGCTTCGATTCAAACAGCAGGGCGAAGTCGCGCTTACAATCCCGCCATGCCAAACCGAATGGCGTTCTCAAAAGGTCTACCTCCCCTCCGCCTTCAGCTTCAGCAGCAGGTCTCCCAGCTCGGGGCACTTGCTGGAAAGACGCGTCTGGGCTCGCTCGCCCATCCCCCATCGTTGGCGGATCTCCTGGGCGTGCGGACTCACACGGTAGTTCCCGTCCATCATCTGCTTGAGCAGCTTGGCGGTCACGCGCGCATCGGCAAGGGCGCTGTGGGCGTGGCCCGTCGACTCGTCGAACTCGATGCCAAACCACGTCGCCGCGTCACTCAAAGAGACGCACCCGTGGCTGCCCACGTCCATGATCGAGGTGTAAAACGCCTGCAGGTCGGCCCAGTCCGTAGGAAATGCGGAAAGATCAATGTGCTTTGCCTGGCACTCGGTCAAAAGCTGTCGACGGTCCGTCCCGCTCCAACAGACCACTTGGGCGGAGTAGCGCCCGATCCAATCGCTGAGCCTTTTGATCATCATGTAGAGCGGATCGGCCATCGCGGTGCCCACGGCCGATATCCCTGTGAGCTCGCGGACGGGGAACGCAACGCCTTCGGTAAATTCCGTCTGTACAAACTGCGAGAACTCGCCCATAACGTTGCCGTGGTAATCGAGCTTGACGGCGCCGACCTCGATAATCTCGTTACGCAGTCCACGGCGCTGGCGCTGCTTTGGCGCCGGCGCAAACTCAAAGTCCAGCACGATCTGGCGCGCAAAGTTCGTCGTATCGATAGCCGAGATACACGGCGTCTTTTCAGCTGACACGGTTGGGCCTTTCTCCGTTGCCTGCCGCTTGCTACATAGGCGGCTACATTGCCGTAAAGATAGGCGCCCGTGCGGACATGAAATCGCACAGTGCAGCTTTCCGGCATCCTTGCGTAAAGCTGCGCTTTGAGATGGTCACGTCGCTGTTATTATCGAACATATATTCGTATTTATGGCTGCAGTTTGATAGACTGGTTATTGTTGACGGCAGTTCCATGTGCCGGGCAGCGCCCTCCATGCGACGGGAGGTGATGCCCATGACCGATCTGACTGATTTTGTGAAGCTCCTGACCGCTTTGGTCTCGCTCCTCACGGCGCTTATCGGACTTACCGAGGCACTCAAGCAGCATACGAAGCATAAAAAGAGGGGTCGACGCCGCTAAGGCGATGACCCCTTAATCCAAGCAACGGCGCTGCCCAGCTCTTCACTACTTGGGCTGCCGTCGACCTTATTTTACCCACGGGCACCGGGTTTACCAAATGGATTTTCGGTAAAGGAAGCACGGCACGCCCGCAAAAACACTACGCCCCAAGTGCCGCCACGGGGATCACCGCCACGCCGTCGTCGCGTGTGTAGGCAATGCTCCCCTTTCCAACCACGACCGGCAAAAACGCCGGCGCGGCATTCTGGGCGTCAGGATTGGAGAGCACTTTCCTCTCCAGCGCCTTGAGATTTCTCGCTCCATCGTCTGCTTTCGCATCGCTCAGCTTGACCTCGATGGCTCCTCAGCGCCCGTCGTGCTCAACGATCAGATCGACCTCAAGGCCCTTCTCATCTCGGAAATAATGGACACTGTTGTCGACACCGCCGTAGGTGGAAAGGAACACGCGCACGTCGCGCAGAACGAGGTTCTCAAAGAGCATCCCAAACGTTTGCATATCGCCAAGCAGCCGCTCAGGGGTAGCCCCCAGCAACGTCGCCGCAAGTAACGGGTCGCAGAAGTAGCGCTTGGGGCGCACGCGAACGCGGGCCTTCGAGCGCATGGGCGGCTCCCATCCGCACAGGTCCTCGGTCAGCTTGAGCCTGTTGAAGAGGTCCAGGTACGCAGCGATGGTCCTCTCGTCGGGACCCGCCTCGCCGTACGAGACATCCTTCATGAGCGTCTTGTACGTGACAGCCTGGCTCTCGTTCATGGCAAGAGCTCGCAAAAGGCCGTGTGCAAGCTCGGGCGATCATGCGATATGCGAAATTACGCCATTCTCAATGCGGATTTTACGCTACTTTCAATGTAGTTTTTACGCCATTCTCATTGAAGGTTTTATGCTTGGCATCCTTAGCGCGACGCTCGCTCAACCCCTGACCACCGGATTGCCCGAATTCCGGGATGCTGCCTCCGCTCCAAACAAAAGGCCCCGACTCGCGATGAGCTGCCTCCCATTTCTTGAACATTAGAAATGGGAGGCTTTCCACCCCATGCCTCTATCGGAAACGGCATCCCGTCCTGAGCATCGAATCCGGGACGTAGTTTCCGCATGCGGCTTCGTTAGGAAAGCATGTTCTACTCTGAGCGCTCATTCCGGGGTGCAATTTCCGCCAGAGACGCCGCCGGGAAAGCACATCCCGGTTTGGAGCCGAAATCTGGGATGTAGTTTCCGCTTGAAGGGCGATCCGAAAAGCACGTCCGGTAGCGCGCAGAGATGTGGTGTAAGAGGCGGGGCATGCCCCGCCTCCGCCCTTT
>CABUDQ010000003.1 GCA_902490365.1 uncultured Collinsella sp.
AGCGGTCGGCGGGGCCATTGTGGCCCTTGACAGCGGATTGGGTCATATGAGCGAAAACGCCCCTAAGCGAGCAAGGTGACGTGAAAGAGGAGGGCATTGACCTTTTGGTCATGCCCGACGATTGAACGTCAGATTGCCGCTTAGGGGCGTTTGCAGCGTCGGCTGGTTACGCGGTTCGTAGAACCGCGTAACCCTACAACTCTACGACCTCAACGTTGTTGTAGATCTCGTCCCAGCGGTCCATGACCAGGTGGCCGGTCTTGGGATCCATGGCGTTGAGCTTGCCGCAGGTATTGGCGGTCTTGAGCACCGTGACGTCGTCGGCACCGGCAGCAATGGCATGCGCAAAGCCGGCGATGGTCGAGTCACCGGAGCCCGTCGCGTTCACAGCCGCAATCGCAGGCGTCTTGGCGCGGAACGCGCGACCCTCATGGAAGCCCACCGAACCGGCAGCGCCCATCGAAACGACAACCCAGGGAATACCGGCAAAACGGCTATCGGCGGCAAGCGCCTCGCGCAGGGCATCGACATCATCGGTCGTAAAGGACGTACCCAGCAGGCCGTTAATCTCGGTCAGGTTGGGCTTTACGAGTTCGGGCTTAGCGTCGGACTCCAGCGCGGCCTCAAGCGAAGCGCCCGAGGTGTCGAGCAGCACCTTGGCGCCCGCCTCCTCGGCGATCTTGACGAGTTCAGCATAGTAGCCAGCATCGACGCCGCGCGGCAGCGAGCCCGAAAGCGTCACAACGTCCGCCTTCGCTGCAAGCTCGGCGAACTTGGCCGTAAAGGCCTCGAGCTCGGCCGGGGCGATCTGCGGGCCGCTCTCCAGCAGCTCGGTCTGATTACCCTCGTGCAGAATATTCAGGCAAATGCGCGTCTCACCGGCGATGGGTACAAAGTCGTTCTTGACGCCGTCGGCATCCATAAGCTCGGCCATATAGGCACCCATGTGGCCGCCAAGCAGACCGGTCGCGAGCACGTCGTCGCCCAGCTGCAGCAGCACGCGGCTCACGTTGAGGCCCTTGCCGCCAGCGGTCTTTTCGGGCGTCACACGGTTGACATCGTCAATGATCAGCTTGTCGAGCTGATAGCGCGTATCAATCGACGGGTTCATGGTAACGGTCAGAATCATATTGAACTCCTGTTTCCGGGGCACGACGTGTGCGACCCCAAACATACGATAGCTCTTTAAAGGATCTCGATCTCAAAACCGCGGATGACGGTCTCCCCCGGTTTGGCAACCAGACAGCCACGCTTGTGCTCAAGAATATCGTCCTCGTCGGAGCAGGTGGACAGGCCGCCCCACGGCTCAACTGCGACAAAGTCGCCCTCGGGCTTGCTCCACACAATCAGGTACGGCATATCGGGGAACGTCAAACGCACACCCTTGTCCTCGGTTTTCTTGGTCAGCGTAACCACGCGGCTCTCGAGCACGTCAAAGATAGTCTCCGCAAAGTCGAAGAGTTCGTGGGTAAGCGGCAGGTTCTGGCCGATTATGGGGTTCTTGCTGCGATGCTCAACATCAATCAGGCCCGTCGAGGGAACGGCAGTACAGAGCTCGGCGGCCTCACGCTGCTCAAAACGGAGCTCGTAATCGTCATAGGACTCGCCCTCGTCGAGCGGGCACTTAAAGCCGGGGTGACCGCCCACAAAGAACGGCATGTCCTCGGTGCCCTCATTGGTCACCTCATACGACACGGCCACCTTTGCCGCATCGATCGTGTAACAAGCAACGATCTTAAACGGATACGGGTACTGCTCGAGCAGCTCGGCATGGTCGGCAGAGCTTAGGCTCAGTGCAACCATGTTGTCGCTCTGTTCCTCGAGTTTCCACTCCTGTTTGCGCGCAAAGCCGTGGCGGGCAAGCTTGACCTCGTGTCCGCCCATGGTCATCGCGCGGCCCTCACGAAGGCCGCCGCAGATCGGGAAGCAAATGGGTGCTTGGCCCGACCAAACCGCCGGGTCACCCTGCCACAGGTACTCGCGGCCGTTGGCTTTAATCGAAGTGAACGATCCGCCAGCCGTGCTCAGTGCCACACGAATCAAACCGTTATCAAGAACAAACTCCATAGGAGCCTTCCCTTTCTTACGACAGCCCGCCAAGTCAATAGGGCTGATAGAAAACCGGCCCGCGCCCCCTCACAGAAACGCGAGCCGTCAACGGACTAGTAAATTACGCCGGATACCCGCTAGTCATGGTATTCGCCGCGGTCCCACTTCTCGAGGAACTCGTCAAAGAAGTGCGGATCAGCCTGAGCCTCGGCGTCGGCCTTGTTGCAGGCGTCGATCTTGGCAATCAGGGCATCGTGCTCGGGAGTCTTGTCGTAGGGCTCCTCCAGGAAAGCAAGCATGATATCGGCCATCAGGAACTCGCCGGTGATCTTGCCGCCAAAGCCCACGATGTTGGCGTTGAGCTCGCGACGGGCATACAGGGCAGAGGTCATGTCGCGAACCAGGGCGCAGCGTGCGCCGGGAACCTTGTTGACGGCGTTGGTGATGCCGATGCCGGTGCCGCACAGGGCCACGCCAAAGTCGGCCTTGCCGCTGGCAACGGCCTCGCCCACGGCCTTGCCGTAGATGGGGTAATGCGTACGGGTGTGGCTGTAGGTGCCGCAGTCGAGCACCTTGTAGCCAGCCTGCTCCAGGCGGTCGGCCAGATAGATCTTCTCGTCCGTAACGATATGGTCGCAACCGATTGCGATGGTCTTCTTCATCAGAACGTCCTTTCGTCTGAATTCACAAGTTGAGGTAGAAGTTCGAGTTCTCGGTGGCTCTCGTTAGGCCATCTTGTTGAGCATGTCGACACGGATCTGGTGACGGCCGCCGGCGTACTGGGCGCGCAGGAACTCGCGGGCGATCTTCTTGGCGACCTCGGTGCCCACAACGCCCGGGCCCATGGTGACCATGCGCGAGCCGTTGTGCTCGCGGGTCATGTAAGCGGAACGCTCGTCGGAAATGTTGGCGACGACCATGCCCTTGATCTTGACGGCGGCCATATAGGAGCCGACGCCATACTTATCGAATGCGAAGCCCTGGGAATCCTTGTGCTCCAGCAGGTCCTTGGCAACGGCGGTCGCGGAATCGACAAAGTCCGCAGCAGGGGTCTCGGAATAGTCGACGACCTCGTGACCGTCGGCGATGAGCATCTCCTTGATGGACTCCTTCATCGACATACCGTCGGCATCGGAAGCGATTACAACCCTCATGACATCCTCCTTGAGAGATACGCAGGTGCGTAGTTTCTGTTTGGAAGTGTTGAATCGCGCTCAGGTCCGGGCATCTGAATGTGCGGTTCTTCACTGTTCATGTTTATTTGAACACATTCGAACACCGACTGCAACCATTATTTGTTTATCTTTGTTCTTTTTTGAACAAATACCATTCACAGATGATTGCTGACCACTTGGGCCCGGCGCAGACGTAGCGACCATGTGTTCAGCAAACAAAAGGGCGGCCGAGAACGTGTCTCGGCCGCCCTTCTTACGGTTGGTCTTCCAAGGATCGCTTTGCCGCCTACTCAGACTGTCCGCTCTTCTTGGCATGTTTGGACGGAGCCCTCAGAAAACGGCCCGTCAAATAGTTCGCCGGGCCAGAAATATCGATCCCCAGCAGCGTGTGCCCCAGCCACAGAAACGCCGCGAGCACCAGCAACGGGATAACGCACGAGGTCACGATCATCACGATGACGCCTTCGATCAGATCGGTCACCTGTTGCACCACCTTATCGGTCATCGACTTGGCACTGTCGGTCACCGATGTGAGTAAACTCGATGCCCCATCGGTCAGCTGCTCAAGCACATTCTTGTTTTCCGTGGTCTCGGATTTCTTCTCGCTCTTTGTGGAGCTCGCCTTGCTCGCTTCAGTCGCCTTTTGCTCTGTCTGCTCGATACTCACCTGATACGTCTCATCGACCTTTTGCGACACCCATACGCTCGCGGGCACAAGCGCCATGCCGATCACGGCAACCACCAGCACGCGAGTCGCCACGCGGCGCAGGACGGCGCTCGTGCTCCAGCGCCCGTGAATGCCGAGCGACACCGCAAAGAGTACCAGCGCAAACGGGATCAGGATGCCCAGGCCAACCGACCACAAAATGGTCAGCAGGTATTTCTCGAGGTAGAGCACGGCAAGCACGATGCCCAAGTTACCCGAAAGCTGCGCGAGCTGCTCGGCAACCGGCGTTCCCGTATCACCCGGCAGCGCGGTAATGCCCGCAGACAGCGCCACGCACGAGGTCGTGAGCGCCAGTACGTTGCCTTTCTTTTGATCGATGACCTCGATGGTGGAGTCCCATGTTTTGGTATCGGCAAAATGCGGACGAGCCACAAAGCCCGACAGCAGCGCCAGTACCACGAGTGCAACGATAAAGCCAATCTGCAGCTTTTTGTTTGCGCACACGACATCGGACAGGCTGGGCTGCAGCTCGGTTACCGTCGTGTGCTCGGTTATCTGGACAGGACGCCCATGAGCCATCTCGCGCGCATCTCTTTTTTGTATTGACCCGTTATCCGGCATTTGGATACCTCCTCAGTCCGGTCTGTATTGCGGATGGAAGTATACCCACCCAGCAAAAAACCGAACGGGAGGGCGTGCAGAAGCTCCATAACGCTGCTAGTCGAATAGTGCCATTTCAAAACTATGCCGGTTTACTACGATAAAACCGATAGGACCGACCACATTTGCTATTAGCAGAAAATGACAAGCTTTCTACCTGCGGCTTTGATAACGCTGTTCTTTCCATAGTTGAAAGAATGCGATTCACCGTAGTAAACCGGCATAGTTTTGTAACCGACAGACCGAGTCGGCACCGCAGCAAACCTAATGACCCGGTTTCTTCCATCCTCAAAGGATCGAATGCATGGCAGGAGTGTCCCAAACTGCCGGCAGATAAGGAACGTCCCCAAGTGCCGGGTAAACAGAAAAAGCCCTGCCGCGGGTAGCGGCAGAGCTTTTGGAAGGGGACTTGGTTGTGAGAGCTCGTTAGGCGAGCTTAGCCTCGAGTGCGGCGATGCGCTTATAGGCATCGATGGTAAAGCGGGTCTGCTTCTCCAGGATCATGGTGGTCATGAGAGTATCCTGAGCGTGAGCCATGATGAAGGTCATCTCCATCTCGCCGCCGCCGGCCTCCTGCGAAAGCAGCTTGGTCTGCGTGTCGTGGGCGCCGATAAGTGCATCGCTGGCATCCTTGTGCAGCTGCTCGGCCTTCTCAAAATCACCCTCGCGAGCAGCATCGAGCGCTGCAAGCAGATCGGTCTGGGCGTCGCCCGCGTATGCGACAATCTCGAATCCAACCATCGAGATTTCTTCTTTGGTTGCCATATTGCGTTCCTTTCACATATGAACCAACGGAGAGCATCGCGTCCGGGCATACGCGCTGCGCTGTGTATGGCAGGAACATTAACATTCAAACAAAAAAGAACAGCGCAAAACGTAATTTCGAGCTATGAACGGTTGCTTTTCGCCCGTGAACGGTTTTTAAACCAATCTGAACATTCTCGAACACAATTAGCGGCAACCCAAACAGGTCCGCACCCTAGCGTACATAGCGCACCGTATCGCCCTCGACGAGCACACCCGGAAACAGCATGTGCTCCACACCGGGTGCAGCGCCCTCGGCGCCGGCAATCTTGTCGACCGCCCACATGCCGACGCGCTTGTTGTCAAAGCGCACCGTAGTCAGGCGACGATCGGGCACGATATCGCCCAAACTATCGTCAACACCCACCACGCTTACGTCCTCGGGCACGCGCCTTCCGCGCGACTCGAGCCCGCGAATGCAGCCGTAGGCCATGGCATCGTTGGAAGCATAGATGGCGGTACAGGTCGGATCGTCCGCTAGAGCCTGACCGGCAGCATATCCGCTCTGTGCCGTCCAATCGCCACGGACGAGTCGCGGCGGCTCAATACCATGTGCGCGCAGTGTCTCACGCCAGCCTTCCTCGCGCTGCATGCCCGAAAGCGAGCGCTCGGGGCACGAGATAAAGTGCACGGTCTTGTGCCCCTGCCCCAGCAAATACTCGACAACTTGGCGCGAGCAATCGAACTGATCGTTATCAACCGTCGAGCACAGCGGGTGCTCCAGCATGGTAACGAGCACCGTCTGCATACCGGGCAGCGGCTCGAAGGTGCCAAAGTCCGCCGGCATGCGATTCATGATCACAACCATGCCATCCACCGGCAGCGCGCTCATGCGCGACGATGCGCTCTCGAGGGTATACGGATGCCCGTCTACTTTAGTGAGGGTGATGGCATAGCCATGTTTGTCGGCCGCGGCGGCAAAGCCCTCCATACGGTCGAGGTTGCCGGTGCCGGTAATGTTGAACATGGCGACGCCGACAGTCTTAAACTTGCCGCGGCGCAGCGATCGACCGGCAAAATTGGGGCGATACCCCAGCTCGCGCATGGCGGCACGCACGCGCTCCTTGGTCTCGGGGCGCACGCTGGGCGAATCGTGCACCGTACGCGAGACTGTCTGCTCCGAGACGCCCGCGAGACGCGCCACGTCCTTAACGGAAACCGATTTTTTAACAGCGGCCATAGGTCGATCTTTCTATGTCAACGATGCCATTGGTGGCACCCTACGCAGTCAAATGAAACGTCTTTAAGTATATCTAACGCCTCCTCCGCCATACGCTCACCACCCAAAACCTACCGTTCACCGACAATCCCGCTTCCCCGGACGGCTTTTGTCGACCAAATGTTAACGTTGCCATTGTGCAAACACAGAGCCACCGGGCGGCTCAAACGTTTACGCGTAAGGAATCGACGGTTCGCAGGCACAGGAACCACCGATTCGCGTCTTTATTTGTGCCGCAAAATGGCAACGTCAACATTTTGGCAACCGAGCGCCAAAAGTTACCATCGTTGCTAACCCACCGACTCTTAGGAGCATTGCATGGAGCAACTCATCGCCATCATCGAAAAGGGCCAACCCTTTTTCAACGCGATCGCCCGCAACAAGTACCTCAAGGCGATCCGCGACGGCTTTATCTCCGTCATCCCCATCATCATCTTCTCGTCCATCTTCTGCCTGGTAGCCTCGGTCCCCAACATCTGGGGTTTCTACTGGCCCGATGACATCAACAACGCCCTGTGGAAGTGCTACAACTACTCCATGGGCATCCTGGCCATCGCCTGCGCCGCCACCACGGCCAAGCACTTCGCCGACGCTCAGAACCGCGACCTGCCCAAGAACAACCAGATCAACTTCATCTCGTGCATGTGCGCGGCCATCATCGGCTTCTTGCTCCTTTCGAGCGACACGATCGCCACGGACGCCGCCAGCGGCTTCAACACCACCTATCTTGGTTCCAAAGGCCTGCTGACTGCCTTCATCGCTGCATTTGCGACCGGCATCATCTACAAGTTCTTTATTAAGCGCAACATCACCGTCAAGATGCCCGAGCAGGTTCCGCCCAACATCTCGCAGACCTTTAAGGACATCATCCCCTTCTCCGTCTGCATCACCGTCTTTTGGGTCTTTGACATCGTCTTCCGCGCTGCCTTTGGCTTCTGCTTTGCCCAGGGCGTCATCCAGGTGTTCCAGCCCCTGTTCACCGCCGCCGACGGCTACATCGGCCTCGCTGTGATCTACGGTGCCATGAGCCTCTTCTGGTTCGTCGGCGTCCACGGCCCCTCGATCGTCGAGCCCGCCATCGCCGCCGCTCTCGTTGCCAACATGACCGACAACCTGGCTGCGTTCCAAGCTGGCCAGCACGCTTCCGCTGTCCTGACCCAGGGTGCCCAGTACTTCGTCGTCTGCATGGGCGGCACCGGCGCCACGCTCGTCCTGGTCTTTATGTTCTGCTTCCTGGCCAAGTCTCAGGAGATGCGCGCCGTCGGTAAGGCAGCCATCGTCCCCGTGTGCTTTGCCGTCAACGAGCCGCTGCTGTTCGCCGCGCCTATCGTGCTCAACCCCGTCTTCTTTGTCCCGTTTGTTTTTGCCCCGATCGCCAACATCTGGATCCTCAAGATCTTTATCGACTTCTTGGGCATGAACGGCTTTATGTACACCCTGCCCTGGACCGTTCCCGGCCCCATCGGCACCATCATGGGCTTGGGCTTCCAGCCGCTCGCCTTTGTGATGCTCGCCCTCATCCTGGTCGTCGACTTCGTCCTGTACTACCCGTTCTTCCGTGCCTATGACGCCCAGAAGTGCGCCGAGGAGGCCGAGATCTCCCAGGAGGAGCTCACCGCCAAGAACGCCGAGAAGGCCGCCAAGCTCAACGACGCCTTCCAGGGCAAGGCCGATGCCAAGAGCGTTGCCGCCGGCGCCGCAGCCGAGGCCGTGAAGGCTGACGCCCCTGCCGCTTCTGCAGCACCCGCTGCCGAGGCAACGTCCACCAGCGACCTCAACGGCAAGCGCGTACTCGTGCTCTGCCAGGGCGGTGGCACTTCGGGCCTGCTCGCCAACGCACTGGCCAAGGCTGCCAAGGAGCGCGGTATTAACCTCGAAACCGCTGCCGAGGCCTATGGCAACCACGTCGACATGCTCCCCGACTTTGACCTAGTCGTCCTGGCCCCGCAGGCCGCAAGCTACCTGGCCGACCTGCAGAAAGACTGCGAACGCGTGGGCAACAAGTGCGTCGCCTGCCGCGGCAAGCAGTACATCGAGCTCTCCCAGAACGGCGACAAGTCTCTCGCCTTCGTGAGCGAGCAGCTGTCGAAGTAAGTAACGCTTAGGGCCAGCCGACTATCCAAGACCGGCTGGCCCTTCGATTTAAACGATTGGATCATCATGTCCGTTAACCCCGCCAGCGTCACCAACCCGCCCGCGCAGTTCCCCGAGGACTTTGTCTTTGGCGGCGCCACTGCTGCCTACCAGGTAGAGGGCGAGACCCGCACCCACGGTAAGGGCAAGGTCGCCTGGGACGACTTCTTGGAGGCCCAGGGCCGCTTCTCTCCCGATCCCGCCTCCGACTTCTACAACCAGTACCCCGTCGATCTGGAGCTGTGCGAGGAGTTTGGCATCAACGGTATTCGCCTCTCCATCGCCTGGAGCCGCATCTTCCCCGAGGGCACCGGCAAGGTGAACCCCGAGGGCGTGCAGTTCTACCACGACCTCTTTGCCGAGTGTCACAAGCACCACGTTGAGCCGTTTGTCACGCTGCATCACTTCGACACGCCGCTGCCCCTCTTTGAGAAGGGCGACTTCCTCAACCGCGAGACCATCGACGCCTTTGTGGACTTTGCCACCTTCTGCTTTAAGGAGTACGCCGACCAGGTGACCTATTGGTTCACCTTTAACGAGATCTGGGCCGACGCCTCCAACACCTACATCGAGGGCACCTTCCCCGGCGGCGTCAAGGCGCACCTGGCCGAGGCCTTCCAGTGCGAGCACAACATGATGCTCGCCCACGCCAAGGCGGTACTGGCCTTCCATAACGGCGGCTTTAAGGGCAAGATCGGCGTCATTCAGTCGCTGGAGTTTAAGTACCCGCTCAACGAGAACGACCCCGCCGATATCAAGGCCGCCAACAACGAGCACGTGCTGCAGAACCAGTTCTTGCTCGACGCCACCTTCCGCGGCGACTATGCCCCCGACACCCTCGAGTGCGCCAACCGCCTGGCTGCAGTCTCCGGCGGCACCATCGAGATCCGCGAGGAGGATCTCGAGATCATGCGCGAGGCAGCGCTCTACAACGACTACCTGGGCGTCAACAACTACCAGTGCCGTTTCCTCAAGGCCTACGACGGCGAGAACGACCTGCACCACAACGGCACGGGCGAGAAGGGTACCGGCCGCTGGCGCGTCAAGGGCATTGGCGAGCACGTGAACAAGCCCGGCATCCCCACCACCGACTGGGACTGGATCATCTATCCCGAGGGTCTGTTCGATCTGCTCGTCTACATTAAGCAGCGCTACCCCAACTACAAGCAGATCTTCATCACCGAGAACGGCATGGGCTACAAGGACCCCTACAAGGACGGTTTTGTGGACGACCAGCCGCGCATCGACTACATCGAGCAGCACCTGCGCTGGTTGCTCAAGGCCATGGAGGTGGGCGTCAACGTAGGTGGCTACTTCCTGTGGAGCTTGCAGGATCAGTTCTCCTGGACCAATGGCTACAACAAGCGTTACGGCTTCTTCTACGTAGACTTTGAAACCCAGAAGCGCACGCCCAAGGCAAGCGCCTACTGGTACAAGCACGTGGCGCAGACCCGTCGTCTGGACTAGTGGCTGGCGGGGTTGCCCGCTCACACAACCTGTCCCCATTTCTCAGCCGGGGGCGGCACGTCACACGACGCGCCGCCCCCGGCCTTTTTGTTTTTGGGCTGGTCAGGAGCCGTTTGTCTCAATCTGTAACATCTAGCCGAGTTTTTCGGTCCCACCTGTTACAGATTGAGACAAACGAACCAGTCAATCCCCTCAATCTCGATTTGTAACACCTAGCCGAGTTTTTCGGTCCCAACTGTTACAGATCGAGACAAATGAAATAGACCGGGCTGACAATCTCAGCCGCATGCCCCCTTTTGGCCGCATGCCGTCGATCAGATAAAGATCGTCATATACAGAGGTAGATATATCCTATGCCCTTCAGCCCTGAGCTGTTTTGGGTGAAGAACTATCTCTTCTCCGACTCGTCGTTCGAATCGTCTGCCGAAATCGTCAAGCGAGATTGTTGAATACGATTTGGAAGATTTAACTTCAACAGGAGTGACCCGCGGTTTTCCAGCCGCGTCTTCAAAGCCGCGCGAAACAAGAAAATCAATTTCACGCGTTCTGGGCCGACTCCCCTCTGTTTTGGAAGGCTCCTGCCAGCTGTAATAAAAAAGCGAATGCCCCAGACTCTTAAGCTGCTGCGCCACGATGTTCTCGATTAGCATTCCTTTATTAATTGAAATTCTTCCAAATTGAATGTCTCTATGAACATCCATAAGGTCCGGACCATCATCAAACGCCAAGCTCACGAGCAATCCCGTGTCCGCCATATAGCATTTAAGCGAAGACGCGTCCTCGTGCAGGCGGTAACCCACGCTCGGATCACTGCATAAATAGCAACGGTTAATCAGTCGCGCATCCTCAAGCCAGATTAACGCCGACTCATATGTCTCAAAACGGGACCCCTTCTCCAAGCTGTCAAATTTGAACCGTTTATTTGCCGCAGATAATTGACCCGGAATATCGTCATAAACCGCCCGCGCACGTCTAGCGTCCGAACCTCCAAACTTGGCAATGTCCTCCCTGTACAGTGCGATAATCTGCCGTTTAACCCTGTCGCATCCTCTAAAATCATTCTCTGCCACAAAGGAGTCGACCGACTGAGGCATACCACCGACAAGCATATACTCATCAAATAATCTCATGCACGTCGCATGAACGCCGTCCGGAAGCGCGGTCCGAGATTCGCGCGCTTTACGGATCTCTTCTGCATAAAGATCTTTTCCGGTCGCCCAAAGATACTCCTCAAAATCGAGGGGCTCGAGAGGGATTCTTTCTTCCTCTGACGGTATGACAATGCTATCGACATTCTTTTTGATGGAGACAAGAGAGCCTGTCTCGATGTAATCAAATCTGCCGTCTTCTACAAGATGCTTTATGTATTCGCGCGCGATGGGAAACCGCTGCACTTCATCAAAAATGACCAGCGACTCTCTCGGTTCGAGGGCCTTACCATACTGCAGCTGAAGCATGCGTAAAAAAAGATCGACATCTTCACGATGGTTCAGAAATATATCGAGCGTGGCTTTGCTAGCAGCCGAAAAGTCAATGTACAGATAATCCTTGTATTCATTTTGCGCGAAGCACTTGACGAGCGTCGTTTTGCCAACGCGTCTTGCACCCTCAATAAGCACCGCAGTGCGCCCTTGCGAGCGTTCTTTCCACTCCTGCAGACGATCATATGCCTTCCGTTTAAACATAATCTCACCTCAGCATAATTTACGTGCTAGTTTACAAAAATACCGACCTTCAGATATATCTAATAATACAAAAATACCGAGCTTTAAATGAGCTTATATCTACAAAAATACCGACTATTGCATTGGTCTAAACATACATAATACCGAGCTTCATGTATAACGGATGCTATGCCGAGCCGTCTCGATCTGTAACACTAAACCCGGTTTTGGGCGTCTATCTGTTACAGATCAAGACAATTCAACGATGCCGACTATTCGATACGGCGTGGTACAATTATGTCCCAATGCGAAGGAGATACCTATGCCCATCTGTGTGCCCGTCCGAGACATGAAGGACACTGCCACATTCACCGCACTTGTTGAGTCTGAGCGCGACGTCACCGTAACTAAGAACGGCTACGAGGCCATGCACTGCATCAGCAGCGACCAGTATCGCCTCATGCAAGAAGAAATCGCCAAGGCAAAACTGTTGTCTCGTATGATGTTGGCAGAAGACGAAATATCGCAAGGCGACTACAGCGACTACGAATCCTTCGCGGCTTCGATACGAGACAAATATGACCTATAACGTCGTAATCCTCAAAAGCGCGCGATATGAGTACGAGAGTATTGTCGGATACCTTGCTCAAATCCTCAAGAATCCGCGCGCAGCAGGCAATTTTGTCGCTGAGTTTGAATATCAGCTTGATCTGCTTCGCGAGCAGCCGCTCCTGCGACCTCTCTCACACATGCAAGAGCTGGCGGCACGTAATTACCGATCGTTTCCCGTCAACAACTACACCTGCCTTTACAAGTTTGAGCGCGATGCGATCTATATCGCCCACGTCTTTCACCAGTCACAAGACTACGCCCGCCTGATCTAGCACGGCGGCACTCGCTAGCAAATGACCTGCGTGTGCTCCTCGATGGCGGCGCGGTCCTCGTCGGCAATATCCGGCTCGCACACCACGGCGTCCAAGCTGTCCAGGCGGCAGAAGGTGTAGAAGTCGCGTTTGCCGATCTTGCTGGAGTCGGCGATCAGATAGCGCGAGTCTGCCTTGCTAAAAGCGAGCTGCTGGATACGGCCCTCGTCCATGTTGGACGTAGACACGTCACCGTCCAAGATGCCGTTGGCGCCGATAAACGCCGCATCGATGCCCAGCGCGCGCAGGGTATCCTCGGCCGTTGGTCCCACAAAAGCGGCGGTGCGGCGACGGTACATACCGCCCACGAGGCACAGCTCGCAGTCTTCGCGCGCCTCGAGCAGGTTAAACACCGAAAGCGAATTGGTCACAATGCGCAGGCGAAACGTCGGCAGCATCGAGGCCATCTGCTCAACCGTGGTGCCCGTGCCCAAAAAGATGGTCGAGCCCTCCTCGATAAGCTCCACAGCACGGCGCGCAATCTGCAGCTTTTCCTCGGCATGCTTAGTGCGCTTTTCGCTGTGCGAATACTCATGGCGCAACATAGCGTGCGGACGGCCCTGTGCACTGCGGGCTCCGCCGTGCACGCGCTCGATCTCGCCTAGGCTCGCAAGTTCTTCGAGGTCGCGGCGAATCGTCATGTCCGAAACGCCCAACGCATCCGAAATCTCTTTGACCGAGACCGTGCCCTGCTCCTCGAGCAGCTGACGAACCTTATCCTGTCGCTCTGCCTTAATCACGATGAATCCTCGCCGTTCTTTGCGCGCATATCATTCAAACAGTAACGAACAAATTGTATCAGACTCGTACGCGTCAAAAATGAACGCCCGCACAGCTCCAATCATCACTTTTTTGAGAAAAATACCCCCAGCTTTAGTGGGGTGTAGTGATAATCTCGCCTGTTCGCGCTACAGTTTGTCGGAAATACCTCGATGTTAGGAACCAAATGATCACTTCCGAGCTTTTCGGCACCGCGCCGTGCGGTACCCCCGTTCATCGTTACACCCTCGACGGGCCCGAGATCTGCGTTCGCATTATGGACTATGGCGCCACGGTGCTTGGTATCGATGTGCCCGACATTCCCGGCAACGTGCGCGATGTGGTGCTGGGCTTCGATAAGCTCGAGGATTACTTTGACAACCCCGCCTGCTTTGGCGCGACCATCGGCCCTGTGGCAAACCGCACCGCTGGCGCCACGATCGCCATCGACGGCACGGACTGGCATATGCCCGCCAACGAGGGCGCCAACAACCTGCACAGCGACCTTGAGCACGGCCTGCACAAACGTGTGTGGGATGTTGAGCTCGACGAGGTCCATAACGCCGTGCGCATGACCACCTCGCTTAAGGACGGCGAGCTGGGCCTGCCCGGCAACCGAACCTTTACGGCCGTGTTTACCGTTACGCGCACCGGCGTCTTCCGCATCGATTATGGCTGCGAGAGCGACCGCGCCACCTACGTGTCCATGACCAACCACACGTACTTTAACCTTGCAGGCCATAACGCCGGCATGGACTGCGAACATTTCTTTGTCGCCAACGCCGCCCACTACCTGCCCATTAACGAGCAGAACATCCCCACCGGCGAGATTGCTCCGGTCGAGGGAACACCGTTTGACTTTCGCGAGCTTCGCCCCGTCGCACCCGGCATGGAGGCCGACGACCCGCAGATCAAGCAGGCCCGTGGCTACGATCACTGCCTGTGCATCGATGGCTATCAGTACGGCCGCAACCTGCGCCGCGCGATGCACGTCGAGGAGATGTGGACCGGTCGTGAGATGGACTACTACACCACTGCCCCGGGCGTGCAGCTCTACACCGGCAACTGGCTGGGCGACGAGCACGCCAAGGACGACGCCAACTATGGTTGGGGCGCCGGCTTTGCCCTCGAGGCCGAGATGTACCCCGACACGCCGCACCGCCCGCTGTTCCCCCAGGGCATCGTGGGGCCGGGTCATCCCTATAGCAATGTGATCGAATATCACTTTATGAGGCACTAAGCCCACAACGCGACATATCGCACAGCAACGCCCGCCGGCACCACCGCCGACGGGCGTTTTTCATCTTTTGGCTCATTTTCGCTGTGACTGTATGAGTGACATATCAAAACTATGCCCATTTACTACGTTTAGCCCGGGATGCTCGACCATGCACCGGTTTTTGTTAAATTCGCAAGCTGTCTACCTGCGGTTTTGTTTTTCTCAAATTCGACATGCTCGGCGATAGCCGACCAAACGTAGTAAATGGGCATAGTTTTTGACAGGCGGCATCGCGCACATCCCTCGCAAGGGCAAAATGATCCGTTTTCCTCCGTCCCCAAGGGATCAGTTGAACAGATTGCCAATGGGGTCGGGGGCGGAACTGGGGAGATAACGGATTTCTAGCTCTATGCCGAGCTTTTGCAACTCTTTGAAGGCGGCGATGTCCGTATCGTCTACGGCAATGGTAGGCGTTGCAGAGCGCTTGCCCTCCCCTGCCTGCATATGGCCAATGCTGATCTTGGTTATTGGCACACCGCCCTTAACCAGCGCGAGCGCATCGGCGGGCGAGGCTACCATGATCAGAATCCATTGGCGCGACGTCGCGGTGTGGATAATGTCGATGGTCTTTTGCACCGAGAAGAACCGTGTCCAGACGCCTTCTGGCGCCGCCACCCTCATGGGTGCCCATTGGCGCGAATCCGCCGCGATCTCATCGTTGACGATTAGGACAAGGTTGGAACCCACGGCTTCGTTCCACAGCTCAACGTCTTGTCCGTAAATGAAACGGTCGTCGATGCGTGTGAGAAGAATCTTGGGTTGAGTCATCGCTGCCCCATTCTGTTTGAGACCCGTAAGAGCAAGACATCGCGTCTCCAATATTAGTGCATTTAAAGTGAGAAAAGCCGTCGGAACCCTTGCGCGGATGTGCGATGTCCCGTATCATAGACAGCCGTTGACGCCTCAGCTGCGTCACCACATGGCCGCCAGCGTAGCTCAGTTGGTAGAGCACCGCTCTCGTAAAGCGGGGGTCACCGGTTCGAGCCCGGTCGCTGGCTCCATTGCACAAGACAGCCGCCTTAGGGCGGCTTTTTTGTTGCCGATTTCGGACGCACATCCGCCAATTCAAGCACAACGCCGTCGACAACTCCTCTACTCAACAAAAAGCCCCGCCAACCGCGGCCTCCCAAACGGGGAACCGCGATTAACGGGGCTCAAGCGCGCTCCTCAATGGAATCACGCCATCAGACGAACAGCTCAGCCGAGCAGCTCGCTACTCCTCCCAGTAGGCGTCGGCAAGCAACTTAAAGCAGATCTTCTTGACCGGCTGTGCGCCATCGCCCGGGAACTCGAGCGTGGGCATGTGGGGCTCGCCGGCAACGAACAGCGCGAATTTGTCGTCGGCAAGATCGCCGGCGATCGAGGCGTCGGAATCGACCAGGTCGTAGTCGTCCTTATCGTCAAACTCCTGGACCAGCGTCAGGCTGCCCGTGGCAACCTTAAAGGCCTCACGACCCTCGACGTCAATCTGCAAGTCGTGATAGCGCTGATGCGTCTCGTAGTGAGCCTCGGCCTCGGGACGCGTCGTGGGAGCCATGACGTTCGCAAAGACCTTGTCGCCCAGAATCGGATGGCTGCCGACCTCGAGCTCCGCCGGGTCGTTCTCCTCGAGCCAGTCGATCAGCACATCGAGACCCTTGAGCATTCCGCGGTATTCCTCGATATCGCCCAATGCACCGTAAATCATCTAAATCCCCTCTCGGATCGTTTATTTGGCAGCTACTCGGCAAACGCGTTACCGACGCTGTTGCCACCCACATACGTCTCGACCAGGGTAAGGTCGGGACTGAACACGACAAAGTCGGCGTCGCGCCCCGGCATAATGTTACTGCACTCGTCGTCGACATGAGCTAGCAAGCGATGCCGGGGCCGACGCCCATGCTCTTACAGCTCGGTCACGACAACGCCGTTGTAGACCTCGTCCCAACGATCCATGACCAGATGGCCGGTCATGGGATCCATGGCGTTGAGCTTGCCGCAGGTGTTGGCGGTACGCAGTACCGTCTCGTCATCCGCGCCAGCAGCAATCGCATGTGCGAAGCCGGCGATAGTGGAGTCGCCAGAGCCCGTAGCGTTAACGGCGGGGATATCGGGAGTCTTGGCGCGGAACGCACGGCCGTTATGGAAGCCCACGGAACCGGCGGCACCCATGGAAACGACGACCCAGGGGATATCGGAGAAGCGGGCATCAGAGGCGAGCGCGGCGCGGAGCTCGTCCACATCGTCGGTGGTAAAGCTCGTGCCCAGAAGGCCGTTGATCTCGGTCAGGTTAGGCTTAACCAGCTCGGGCTTAATTTCGGACTTGAGCGCCGCCTCGAGCGAAGCACCCGAGGTATCGAGCAGCACCTTGGCGCCGGCGTTCTCGGCAATGCCCGTGATCTTGGCATAGTAGTCCGCCTCGACGCCGCGGGGCAGCGAACCCGAGATGGTGACGACATCGGCCTTGCCCGCAAGCTCGGTAAACTTGGCGGTAAAGGCATCGAGCTCCTCGGGGGCAATTGTCGGGCCGCTCTCGAGCAGCTCGGTCTGGTTGCCGGCGTGGAGGATGTTCAGGCAAATGCGAGTCTCGCCCTTGATGGGCACAAAGTCATTGTTAATACCGTTAGCATCCATGAGCTCGGCCATATAGGCGCCCATATGACCACCAAGTAGGCCGGTTGCCACAACGTCGTCGCCCAGCTGGCCCAGCACACGGGCCACGTTGAGGCCCTTGCCGCCGGCGGTCTTTTCGGGCGTCACACGGTTGACGTCGTCGATAACGAGCTCATCGAGCTGATAGCGCGTATCGACAGACGGGTTCATCGTAACGGTGAGGATCATTTTTAGCTCCTTATCTCGCAGGCTCCTTGTGCCTCGCGATACGAGTCGACAAAACGTAATTACAGAATCTCAATCGCGAACGAGCGAACGACGGTCTCCCTGGGCTTGGCGACAAGGCAGCCACGCTTATGCTCAAGCACGTCGTCCTCATCGGAGCAGGTCGAAAGACCGCCCCAGGGCTCAACTGCCACAAAATCGCCCTCGGGCTTGCTCCACACAATGAGATATGGGAAGCCCTCAAAGCTCAGGCGAACGCCCTTGTCCTCGCCCTTCTTGGAAAGCGTAACCTGACGGCTCTCGAGCACGTCAAAGATGGTCTCCGCAAAATCGAAGAGCTCGTGCGACAGGGGCAGCGTCTTTCCCACCATGGGGCTCTTGGAGCGGTTGGTCACGTCAATCAAGCCAGTCGAGGGGACGGCAGTGCAAAGCTCAGCAGCTTCGTCCTTCTCAAAGCGCAGCTCGTAGTCCGTATAGGCCTCGCCCTCATCGAGCGGGCACCTAAAGCCGGGATGACCGCCGATAAAGAACGGCATGTCCTCGGTTCCCTCGTTGGTCACCTCATAAGAGACGCGCACGGCATCCCCCTCGAGCGTATAACGAGCGACAAGCTTAAACGGGTACGGATAATCGCTCAGCAGCGCGGCGTTATCCTCGGAAGCCAGGCACATCGTCAGCTCGTTCTCGCTTTGGCTCAGCAGCTTCCACTCCTGTTTGCGCGCAAATCCGTGGCGAGCGAGCTTTACATGATGCCCGGCGAACGTCATGGCGCTGTTATCGCGCAAGCCTCCGCAAATCGGGAAGCAAATCGGTGCCTGGCCGGACCACACGGCGGGATCGCCCTGCCACAAGTACTCTCGACCTCCAGCCTCAATCGAGGTAAACGAACCACCAGCCGTGGACACCTTAATAGAAATCGAATCGTTGGAGAGAGCGTATTCCATTGCCCATCCTTTCGAACAACTGCTTTTTGCTCGCAAGTACCCGTCTCGGCCCTAACCAAAGGACAAACCCGCACGTTCATCGATGCGTCCGGTATCCCAGCCGTGCAACGGGGTACCATACAGACATTGATGCAATTACAGCTGAAAGGCCTTCTTATGCGAACCATCATCCTCTACGCCTCGCGCCATCACGGCAATACGAAAAAGCTCGTGGACGCCATCGTTGAGGCACACCCCGAGATCGATACCCTCGACGTCAAAGCGCTCGGCAAAAACGAGTATCCCAACCTGCACGAATATCATCTGATCGGTGTCGCCACGGGCATCTATTACTCCGAGATCGACAAAGATATGGCACGCGTGCTCACTAACGTGCTGCAACCGCAGGACAAAGTGTTTGGCCTTATGACCTACGGTGGCAAAAACAAGTGGTACGGCAAGGATATCGATGGCATCTGCCGCATGAGGCAGGCCATCTTTATGGGTGTCTACGGCTGCCCCGGCTTTGATACGTGGGGACCGTTCAAGCTCGCCGGCGGTGTCCAAAAGGGACACCCGACCGCTGAGGAAATTAAGGGCGCCGTCGACTTCTTCGACAAGATCGAAGACGAGTATGGCGACATCATCGTCGAAGAGTACGCCAAGCGCGAGAAGCGTCTAGCATACGAGAAGGAGCATCCTGCGGGAGGTCTTGTGGCCGGCGTTAAGCGCACGGCAAAGAAGATTGCTAACAAGCTGTAACTGTTAAGGTGCTTTTGAGCGTTTAACCCATACGGCGGGTCCGAGCAATTTCGGGCCCGCCGTCTTTTTCTATCGTTACTCGGTAAAGGCGTTGCCGACGCTCTGGCCGCCAACATACGTCTCGACGAGGGTGAGCTCATGGTCGAACACGACAAAGTCGGCGTCGCGACCCGGCATGATGCTGCCGCACTTATCCTCGATGTGTGCAGAGCGAGCCGGCACCTCGGTTGCCATGCGAATGGCGATATCGGCGCTGGCGATGCCCCAATCGACAATGTTCTTGACGCCCTGGGCAAGCGTGAGCACCGAGCCGGCAATGCTCTTGCCGTCAGCGAGCCAGCACAGGTTGTCCTTCATGATGACGTCCATGCCACCACTGGTGTAGCTGCCCTCGGGCATGCCGCCGCAACCCAGGCAGTCGGTGATGAGCACCGTGTGCTGCCAGCCCTTTGCCTGCAGCAGTGCCTTGATGGCGGCAGGGTTTACGTGCTTGCCGTCACAGATGATCTCGGCGTAGGTATCGGGCGTGGACATGGCTGCACCCACGACACCGGGCTCGCGGTGATGCAGCCCGCGCTGGCCGTTATAGGTATGCGTAAAGCAGCTGGCACCGGCGTTGATGGCGGCGATGCACTCATCGTAGGTGGCGTCGGAGTGACCAATGCTGGTCACCACACCCTTGGCGTTCAGAGCAGCCGCATAAGCAGCGGCACCGTCGCGCTCGGCCGCCATGGCGCTCTTAACGATGCGACCACCCGCAGCCTCCTGCCACTGATCGAAGACCTCCTCGGAGGGGTCGATCAGATAAGCGGGGTTCTGCGCGCCCACGTGCTTCATGGTAAAGAAGGGGCCCTCCAGGTAGATGCCCTGAATGCGAGCACCGCAGAAGTCGGGGCCGCGACCCTCGTCCGCCTGGGCGATGGCAGCGCAAGCGTCCTTGATCTGCTCGACGCCATCGGTGAACGTCGTGGGCAGCCAGCTGGTGGTACCGCGACGGGCGAGCTCGGTCGAGCTGATATCGATGCCCTCGGGATCGTTATCGGTAGTTGAGTGGTTGTAGAAGCCATGGATGTGAGTATCGACCATACCCGGTGCGATCCACGATCCCGTGTAGTCCTTAATCTCGCAAGAGGGCTCGTCGGCCTGCCAGGCGCCAAAGACGCCATCCTCGACCATAAGATAGCCGCCCAGTTGCGGGCCTGCCGGCAAGAAGAACTTGTCAGCCTTAATTGCGTACGTGCTCATATGCACTCCTTGCTTCTAAAGCAGTTGACTGTGGTGATGCTTATACCCAGCTCACGTAAAACAAAAAGCGCCCGCCCGCCGTTATGAGCGGACGGGCGCCCTTACAGGGGGACGCGATTAAGCGGTGAAGGGGTGAATCGTCACGCCCTTGACCACGCGGTTGACCGTGCCGGTGGGGCTCGGCGTATCGGGCGTGTTGCCCACGCGCACGGAGTTGAGCAGGCTGATTGCCTGGGCAAACATCACGAACGGCAGAGCAAGGTAACCCTCGGGGAGTGCCTCATAGCCCTTAAAGGTGAAGGACTCACCCTCGTAGACAGTAGCGCCATCCTGCTGAACGGCAACGGTGTGCTGAGCAATATCGTCGCCACCGATCTCGTTGAGGATGTCGATGTCGTACTGACGGGTGTAGGCGTCGTTGTTGACGAATACGAAGACGAGCGTCTTATCGTCGACGAAAGACTTAGGTCCGTGACGATAGCCCATGGAGGTGTCGTAGGAAGTAGCAACCAGACCGTGAGCGAGCTCGAGGATCTTGAGCTGGCTCTCCTGAGCAAGGCCGCCAAAGGAGCCGGAGCCCAAGTAGGTCACGCGGTTGAAGTCGCCAGCGAGGTAGTCGGCAACCTCGGACTCGCGAGCGATGACCTCCTCGCCCATCTTGGCGATGGTCTCGACCCACTCGGCCTTCTGCTCGTCGGAAGCCTCGTCAAAGATGAGGGTAGAGAGCAGGGTCATGCAGGTGTAGGAGCCGGTCATGGCGAAGCCCTTGTCGTTGGCGCGCGGAATGAGCAGCGTCAGCGCGTTGGGATCATCGGCAGACTCAACGGCGAGCTTGCCCTCGGGAGCGCAGGTGATGTTGAGGAACTTGACGTTGTGAACGAGCTCCTTGGCAACGGCAACGGCGGCAAGGCTCTCGGGGCTGTTGCCAGAGCGGGCAAAGGAAACCACGAGCGTGGGATCCTCGGCGCGCAGGAAATCGCGCGGAGCGCTCACGATGTCTGTCGTGGCGATGGGCTTAAAGTCGTAGAGATCAGTGTTGCCAGCGTGACGCAGGTACGGGGCGCAGGTATCGCCAACGTAGTCGGACGTACCGGCACCGGTGAAGACAACGGACAGACGGCCCTCGCCCATAGCACGAGTCTCGGCCAGGAAGGCCTCGATGGCCTCCTTGTTCTCGCGATAGATGTTGAGCGTATCACGCCAAAGCTCGGGCTGCTGAGCAATCTCGGCCGTGGTGATCTGGGCGCCGAGCTCGGTGAGCTCCTCGACACTCTTCTCGAACATTTCTAATACCTCTCTCTAGAAGTAATCCTCTGACGTGCAATTATACACTTCGGTTGGTTATCTGGTAGTAACCAGTTAAATGCAAAGAATCACCATATGGAAACGATGCGGACACTAGTTGCTACGCTGGTGGTAAACCTTGTATTTAAACTGATCGGCACGAGCAACCGAGAGTGTATACTCCACAACCTCGTTTGACTCGTTATACGTAGTCCTGACCAAATCGAGCACAGGCGAGCCCTCGACAATTCCCAAAAGGTGGGCGTCGGTGGGACGGGCTATGCTCGCATAGAACTCCTCTTCAGCCACGCGTATCTTTTGCTGAAAGTCCTGCTCAATCACATCGTAAAGCGGCTTGCGCTCCAGCAGCGGTCGCTTTAGGGACAGAAATTGACGAACCGGTAGATAGCTGCGTTCGACCATCATGGGCATGTTGTCGGCAGAACGAAGGCGCTTAAGCTTAAAAATGCGATCACCGATACGCAATCCCATATGCTCGACCAGATTCTTATCGGCCTCCATCTCGCAAAACTCGAGAATCGTGGTCTCGGGTTCTCGACCCATCGCGCGCATCTGCTCGGTAAAGCTGTAGGACTGCATAAGATTGGTTGCTTTTGCCGAACGGTCGGTCACAAAGGTACCGCGACCGTGCTGCCGAACCACCAGTCCTAAACGCTCCAGTTCCTGCAGAGCCAAGCGTACCGTAGTGCGCGAGAGACCATAGCGCTCCGAAAGTTCGCGCTCGGAAGGAATCATGTCACCGGCGCGATATTCATGGTCAATCTTTTCGGTCAGAATATCGACCAGCTGATCGTACAGCGGCTGCCTACGCGCTCCGATCGCCATCCTATCCTCCCTTTTGCTCGAATTCGGCTAACTACCTAGGGTGTTAAGCATTATCGTTCTGCAACACCCGACTCATCAAGAAAACAAAAGCCGCGCGCTCTTTCGAGCACGCGGCTTTTAACATACACATGGCTTAAGGGGTCGGGGTGTGAGCCGCGCAGGGACACACCCCTCAAGCTAGAGCCTTACCAGATGCTCGGCCAGAGACCAAGCGGGCCAGCGCCCAGGATGCCCAGGACGAAGAGCAGCAGAATGCCCTTGGTCGGGGTCCAGCTGTGCTTAGCGAACATGTAGTAAAGCAGCAGCGTAAGCATAAGCGGGACGAGCTTCGGGACGATGGTGTTGAGGGTGTCGGCAACAGAGAAGTTGACCGGATCCTCGGTGACGGTGCCGTAGGTAACGGACTCCATGCCGTTGCCCAGATCGGTGACGCCGCACTCGACAGCGTTGCCGTCGGCATCGGAAGCGGTGAGGGCGTTGCCGTCCTCATCGGTCATGGCGATGGTACCGGCCTCAGCGGTCTCGGTATCGATGCCCTCCATACCGGTGAAGTTCTCGGCCTCCTTCTCGGAGACGATCACGGTAGTAGCGGAGAGGCCACGGGTGGTGCCGTTGGGGATCTGGAGGTTGATCTGGGTGCCACCCATGGTGACGACCAGGCAACCGACGACGAAGACGCCCATAATGGAAGCGGCACGCGTGAAGGCCTGCATGTTGGCAGTCAGAGCGTCAATAGCGCTGGTGCCAAGCTTGTAGGACCAGTTCATGAGCCAGAAGCGCAGAGCGAACTGGACGACGTTGAAGATCACCAGGAAGATGATCGGCGCAGCGGCGTTGCCGTTGATGGCCATGTTGGAGGTGATGCCGGCCGTGATAGGCACGAGCGTCAGCCAGAACAGGGCGTCACCGATACCACCGAGCGGGCCCATTGCGGCGACGCGGACGGCGCGGATCGTGGGGATGTCAACCTTGTTCTGCTCGAGCGAAAGCACGATACCCATAACAAAGGTGACGAGGAACGGGTGGGTGTTGAAGAACTCCAGGTTGTGGCTCATGGAAGCCGCGAGGTCGTTCTTGTTGGTGTGGATCTTCTCCAGACCGGGGATGATGGAGTAAAGCCAGCCAGCGGCCTGCATGCGCTCGTAGTTGAACGATGCCTGCAGGAAGCAGGAGCGCCAAGCCATCTTGTTGAGGGTCTTCTGGTCGAGCTGCGGAGCAGGAGTGAGATCCTCGTAGTGCTCCGGGATCACATACTCATTAGATGCCATCTTCGAAGTCACCTCCGTCAGAAACAGCTGCACCCTTCAGCTCGGTCTGCTGCTGGAAGTCCCAGAAAGCGATGCCGAAGCCGATGAGAGCGAGGATGAGCAGGGCAGGGGTTGCCAGAGAATCGTTGGCAACGGTGATGAGCGCGAGGCCAAAGCCCATGAGGAAGAAGCCCCACATATCGCGGTTCATCATAACCTTGAGCAGGACGGCGAAGCCGACGAAGCGCATCATGCCGCCTGCAGCGGACAGACCGGTCTGCAGCCAAGTCGGGATGGCGGAAGCGATGGTCTGACCGATGGTAGCGCCAGCGATGAAGAACAGGGTGACGACGACAGCGAAGATCAGGCCGAGCAGAGCCATGGCGAAGTAGTTCAGACGCTCGATGCCCTTGGTGTCAGCGTTATGAGCCATGTTGTCCGCGGAGGACATGAGGGGCGACATAAGCGTGAAGACCAGGGTAACGCCGAGCTGACCAAGCAGAGCGAACGGAATGGCAAGGCCGACTGCCGCGTTGGGCTCGAGGCCCGTAGCGATAGCGAGAATGGCTGCCATGATGCCGCCGATGACGGCGTTAGGCGGCTGAGCGCCTCCGATCGGCATGTTGCCGATCGTCATGAGCTGATAGGTACCACCCACGAGAAGACCGGTGTTGAGGTCGCCAAGGATAAGACCGATGACGGCGCCGGTGACGATGGGCTGATAGAGAGACTCGAGGAAGTTGAACTGGTCGATTGCCGCGACGAACGTGACGATGAAGACCAGAGCGACCTGGATGATCGAGTATTCCATCTTGCTCCTCCTTTCAAAATGTATGTACGCACTTTGGATATCACGTACAGAACGTCAGGGTTTCAATCCTGACAACGTGGATCACGAGGATTACGAGAAGAGCTTGCTCGTGTCCTCAACAGGCGTGCTCGGAACGCGCCTGATCTCCAACTCCACCCCCAATTCCTGCAGCTCTTTAAACGCAGCGACATCCTCGTCGTTAACTGCGACGGAGGTGGCGACTTGGCGCTTTCCTTCCGACATGTGCATGTTGCCGATGTTTACCTTCTTTATAGGCACACCGCCCTTGACGAGCGTAAGCACGTCTTCCGGTGTTTCGGCCACGATGAAGATCTTCTGGCGCGGGCTCGCCTTGCCAATGACGTCGATGGTCTTCTGCAGGGAGAAGAAACGCGTAGCGACGCCGGCGGGAGCGGCCATCTTCATGAGGTTCTGGCGCATGGTGTTGGTCGACACATCGTCGTTGGCGACGAGGATGAGGTTGGAGCCCAGGGTGGAGTTCCACTGGGTAGCGACCTGACCATGGACCAGTCGGTTATCGATGCGGGTAAGAAGAATGTTGGGTTCTGCCATGTTGATCAGCTTCCTTTCGTTATTTGCTGACGACAGTTACTTGATCTCCTGAATCGCGTAACGCGAAACATCTACGACGGCACCGGATCGGACTTTGATCTGGACCTTTTCGCCTTCGATGCCCTTGACGGTTCCGTAGATACCGCCGGCGAAAAGAACCTCCTGACCCGGCTTGAGCTCGGTGTGCAGCTCCTTGAAGTACTTCTGCTTCTTCTTCATGTTGATTTGCGACCAGATGGTGTAAATCAAGCCCATGATGACAAGCAGGCCTAAAAGGGCGACCGAGGAGCTCAGGACGTTGGCTCCGAAATCGGCCATTAGATGCCGTCCTCGTCGCCGAAGATATCCTCTTCGTCGGAGCCGGCAACGGATGCGACCGTCTGGGCGGTGACGCCCGTCTGACCAACGGTCACGGCCTGCTCGCCAAGCTCGGCGAGCGTGGCGTTACCGCGGAGGAACAGAAGCTCAATAACCATGGGAAGGTTGGTGCCAGTCAGAACCTCGACGTTGTCGACATCCTGGGCAATCATCATCGACTGATTGAACGGAGTACCACCGAGCAGGTCGGTAAAGACGAGCACGCCATCGCACTCCTCGCGCATGGCGGTAATAGCGGCGCGGAGATCCTCACCGTAGGAAGCAGCCTGGTCGCCCTCAAAAGGAACGACGGTAAAAGCGGGCTGATCGCCGGCAACCATAGCGATAGCACTTGCAAGGCCGGGTGCGAACTGTCCATGACCGGTAAGAATAAAGCCAACCATTCAAATTTCCCTTCCGAAGGTGTGTACGATCTGAGTCCGATAATTTTCGGAAGCCAGCGGGCGCTCGCCCTTAAAGCTTCTTAGAAAGCGTTCTTTGAAGACCAGTGGTTTCTAAACTGGTAGTAACCACGTGACGTGTTGTTGTCACTATATCACCCCAGAAGAGGTCGCTTTCGCTGATTCATACAGTAAAACGTTTTTGCACCGTTCACGGTGATAAATCGACCGTTTACCGCTCATTAACACTTCTACCTGCAGTTTTGAAACCGTTTCGAAATGCTTTGGCAATCGATCACAACTATTTTCGTGTCTAAACAACACAGGGTGGCTAAATATAGCGTGTAGAAAAAGTGCAGGTCATTGTGAAGATTTGTGAATTGGTCTTTTTGACTTAATACCAGTTAGAACCAGTTTAGAAATTATCGGTGAACGGTAGTTTTCGACCGTTCACCGGAGAATTTCAATCGTTTGCAGCCTTTTTCCTAGATGAATTGGGGAGACTCGATGAAGCACTTGCGCGGTTGCAGGGTATTTCAATACTCGTCCATCCCCCGCGTTCCAAACTCCCATTCCCTGAATATGCCATAGCTCTCGCTATTCGTCTCACAAACATTACTTACTCTAATCTGTAATTGTTTATCGTTTATCATTAAGTATGATATAAGATACAAGTATCATCCAAGACATTGGTTGGAGGAGCTATGATCCGCTGGAACGTATCCAAATCGAATGAAGCCATCGACCGTGAACAGGCAATAGCCAAACTGAGGAAGCTCACTCGCTACTGCAAATGGGGCACAATCTGCACCATCGTGGCGCTCGCTCTGGCACTCCTCGCAGTCATTGCAATCGAAGATCTAGTCATATTGCCTAGCCTCTCCCAAGGGTTCTGTCTCCAATCCGTAGAGCTTGAGGCTAGCGAAGGGCCAATTCTCGCTCTCGTCGGCACCAATGAACAGACTCCTCTTATGCTTGTCGCGCACGACGGTCATACTGCCATAGGGAGCGCCATGATGGCATGCCTCGCGCTTGCCATCGCGCTAAGCGCATACAGGTTTTTCTCCGCCATTGAAAAGGCGGGCAGGCCCTTTGACCTCGAATGCATCCGCATACTACGTCAAATAGGACATTTGTTCCTTATCGGCGGCGCTGCCGTGAAACTTTTTGGTGCCATAGTCACAGGGCTGATACTCTCAGGATTTGGCGGTAGCTTTACGGATGCGCTTGGCGGGCAGCATCTCGACCTCTCTATGCTCTTTGCAGGCCTAATTATTAGCCTGATTGCCAGCATCTTCCAGTACGGGTGTATCCTGCAAAAACAAGATGACGAGTTGCTCTAGGGGGAATCCATGATTATTCTGCGGCTCGACCGCATGCTTGCCGAACGCAAGATTTCATCCAAAGAGCTTGCGGAACGCGTGGGTATCTCCCAGGTCAATATGTCGCGCATCAAGACGGGCAAGGTTTCTGCCGTGCGCTTTTCAACTCTTGACGCGATATGCCGGGCACTCGACTGCCAACCGGGCGATGTACTGGAATATATGCCTGACGATGAAGCCGATAACCTCTTTGGACTTAAAGATTAATAGACATAATTTAGCCACCAGCGCCTAAACGCAATAAGCCCGCTAGAACGACATCCGTTCTAGCGGGCTTAATCAGATATATCAGCTTCGCGCTCGGCAGCTCGGGCAAATCTTACGCAAACAGGCCGTAGATGCTGATGTTGGCCTTGGCGTACAGGCCGTTGGCATACTCGGTCCACTTGGAGCTGGCGCTCGAAGCCTGCGAGGAGTACTGCTGGTAGGCGGTGTAATAGGCGGTCATGGCCTGCTTATAGGTAGCGCTATCGGCAGTAAAGGCATCGTCGGCAAAGGCCTTAGCGTAGGTGCCATCGGCGTCCTTCCAGGTGCCCTTCTCGCTATCCCACTCGTCGCCGGCAAGGTTGATGATGTAGTCGGCGAAGTCCTTACTCGCGGTCTCCTCGTTGCCGTCAGAAGGCTCGGTCGGGGCGGTCGGCATGCTTGCGGAGCTATCGCCCACCTTCTTCTTGTAGAGCTTCTGCAGCGTCGCGGACTGACGGACGATCTGCTTGGCCTGGTCCTTGGACACGCCATACTGCGTGGCCATGGTTTTGTAGTCGGAGGTGCCGATGGACTCCTCGGCGTACTTCTTCATCTCCTTGGAAGAGACGGTAATGCCCTCGTCCTCGGCAGCATCGAGCAGGATCTTGTTGCGCACGTAGGACAGGATGACATCGGCAGAAGGAGCGGTGTAGTTGCCATCGCTATCCTTGACGGTATCAAGGCTGTACTGACTCTCGATGGCCTCGCGCGCGGTGATGTCGCTCTTCTTGCCGTTGTAGCTATAGCTTGCCACGGTCGAATCGAGCTGGTCCTCGGTCAGGGTCGACGAACCGACACCCTTGCCGCCAAAGCCGCCATTGCCAATAAAGAAGCCGACCACCGCAGCGATCACGACTGCAACCACGAAGGCGGCAATCATCGTCTTCTTGTGCTTGGATGCGTGGTCGTCCGCGTCGGCGTCAGTTTCGTCCTCATCCTGGGCCTCGGGCATCAGATTCTCGTCAGCGGCATCCGCGGCAATCTGAGCCTCCAGTCGGGCGTCCTCCTCCTCGGCGGTCGTGCCGGCAGCAATGTGCTCGGCAGACGTACCGGCGACCAGATCGATCTTCTCGTCCTCGTCACCGTCGGGGCCTTCGCCGCGCTCGATGATCTGGATGCCGTCGATCTCGTCCTTCTCGTCCTTCTTTTGAATCAGACCCATATCGGTTACTCCTTGTTAGGAAACATAGTCTTCAATAGAATACGCCCGACGAGGCGCCGGGCGTATTGATTCTTAGGTTATACGCAAACACTTAAGTACTATTTAGGCGTTTGCAGCCTGCATGCCTTAAGCTAGGTGCGCGATAACGGCATCGGCAAAGGCCTGCGTGCCCACAGCGCCCTCAACGGAGCCGGTCTGGGCACGACGCACGTCACCGGTAACCTGCTCGCCCTCGTCGAGCGTGGCAGATACGGCGGCACGAATGCGATTGGCAGCATCGTTCTCGCCCAAGTGGTCGAGCATCATCGCAGCAGAAAGGATCTCGGCCGTGGGGTTGGCGATATCCTGGCCCGCGATATCGGGCGCGGAGCCGTGCGTTGCCTCGAAGATGGCGCAGTCGGCACCGATGTTGGAGCCGGGGGCCATGCCCAGACCACCCACCAGGCCGGCGCACAGGTCGCTCACGATGTCGCCGTACAGGTTGGGCAGCACCAGGACATCGAAGTCGTTGGGGTTCTGGACCAGGCCCATGCAGGTGGCGTCGACGATCTTGTCGTTGAACTCGATATCGGGATAGCCCGCGGCCACCTCGCGCGCAACGCGCAGGAACAGGCCGTCGGTCGCCTTCATGATATTGGCCTTGTGCACAGCCGTCACCTTTTTGCGGCCGCAGCGGCGGGCATACTCAAAGGCGTACTCCACAATACGGCGGCTCTTGGCGATAGAGATGGGCTTGATCGAGATGGCGGAATCGGCGGCAAAGGTCTTCTGACCCGAGCGCTCGACAAGCTGTGAGAGCTCCTCGACCTCGGCTGCGCCCTCGTCGAACTCGATGCCGGCATAGAGGTCCTCGGTGTTCTCGCGCACGATGACCAGATCGACGTCGCGGAAACGCGAGCCGTCGCCCGGCTGCGACAGACAGGGACGCACGCAGGCATACAGGTCAAAGTGCTTGCGCAGGGCGACGTTAACGCTGCGGAAACCCGTGCCGACCGGCGTGGTGATGGGGCCCTTGATGGCAACCTTGGTCTCGGAGACCGCGTCGAGCACGTGCTGGGGCAGCGGCGTGCCAAACTCGTCCATGACGCCGGCGCCGGCCTCCTGGACGTTCCAGTTGATCTGGACGCCGGTGGCCTCGACCACGCGGCGCATTGCCTGCGTAATCTCGGGACCGATACCGTCACCGGGAATCAGGACTACATCGTGCGCCATAATCTGTTACTCCTCGTCTTCGGCGTCGTCAGATTTTTTAACGCTAGCACGCTTCTTCTTTTTGGAGAGATCCAGGCCAAAACGTTTAACAAGCATTTCGCAAATCTCGCTCGAACGGGCCTTGAGATAGCTGCCCTTGCCGTTCTCGGCGTCGAACTTAAGGCGCAGCGCAAGCTTCTCTGCGACCTCGGCGTCGATCTCGCCCTGGCAAAACTCGTACAGGCAACCGAGCATGTCGCGATACTCAAGGTCGCCGTGGTAGCACTGGATGGCCTCATCCAGGATGGGCCAAGCCTCGCGCGAACGCTCGACACTCGTGGCACCCCACACGCACAGCAGGCGGAAGGCGGCATAGCGCAGCGTGGAGGAGATCTCGTCGAACAGTGCGGTCTCGGCGCCCTCAAAGGCATCGCCCAGCTGCTCGGGGCAGGTGGTGGCGAGCGCCGTCAGGGCATCGAGGGCCTCCCAGCGGGTCTGCGCCTCGGGGCGGTCGAGCGCCTCGATCAGCGCGGGTACGCAGGGCTCGACGCGCTGCGGATCGCGCTCGGCAAGCAGGTGCAGCACGCGGGCGGCAAACTGGCGGATGCGGCGCGTGGGGCAGCCGAGCTCCTGGACCAGACGGTCGACGGCGTTCTCGTTCTCCTCTGCCAGCTGGAGCTGTGCCAGCTCCTCGTCGGTGAGCTGTTCGTCTTTATTTTCTGCCATAGTTACCTCTTCTTACTATTTCTTAGCGTGCTTGCCAGCACCCTTGCTGTCATCGGTGACCGAGATGAGCTGCCGGTTGGCTGCGCCCTTGCGACGCGCACGGCGGCGCTCCTCGGCATCGCCCGCATCGGCGGCGGCGCGATGGGCTTTGTTGACGTTAAAAACCTCGTCGTGCTTGCGCCACGGGCCGACGGACTCGCCAAAGCTCATCTTAAGGCCGGCGATAAAGCCGCCGAGCCAGCCAATCGGCGCAAACTGCACCAGCGGGAACAGCGAGAACACCCAAGTCAGCAGGACGACTGCCGCCGCTCCTGCAAAGTTGGCGATCCAGTAGTCGCGCTTGGTGATGACGCGCTTTTCGCAGGCCCACTGGCCGCACAAAAAGCCGATGTAGATCGCAAAGAGAAAGAGCACCAGCGCAAGCACCACGAACGTCCAGCTCATAGGCGCTACTCCTCGTGATGGTGGCCGCAGCAGCACTCGTGGCCGTCATCGTGACCGTGACCGCCGCAGCACTCGTGGTCCTCGCCGTGGTGGTGGCCACCGCAGCACTCGTGGTCGTCGCCATGCTCGCCGCAACCGCAGCCTTCCTCGTGGGCACCGTGCTCCTCGGGACGATACTGCGACCAGTCCAGACCGGCGGCGATGGCGTCGGCCTCCTCCTTATAGAGGACCGTGATGGCCTGGGTGCCCAGCTTGGCACCACCGATGGCATCGAGCATGTCGTAGAGCGTAAGGGCCACGTCGGCGCCGGGCAGCGCAAGCTCGCGATCGTCGGCATAGGCGAGCGCCAAGCGCAGGTCCTTAATAAAGTGCTCGACCATAAAGCCGGGCTTGTAATCGCCGTCGAGCGCCTTGGGTGCCAGGCTCTCCATGGCGCCGGACTTGCCGGTGCCGCCCAGGATCATCTGACGGGTCTTCTCCAGATCAAGGCCGCTCAGCTCGGCAAACGCCAGCGCATCGGCCATGCCGACCATGCAGGCGCCCAGCGACACCTGGTTGGCGAGCTTGGCAGCCTGGCCCTTGCCGGCGCCATCGAAGCAGCAGATAGTTGCCGCAAAGGTGGAAAGGATGTCGCGGACCGGGGCGATGTCGTTCTCGGTGGCGCCCACGATGGCCGTGAGCGTGCCGGCGATAGCACCGGACTCGCCGCCGGTGACGGGGCAGTCAAACGCCATGCGGCCGGAAACCTGGGCGGCCTCGGCAATATCGCGCGCGAGCTCGGGCGAGCTCGTGGTGAGGTCGATCAGGACCGCGCCAGGCTTTGCGCACGCGAGCAGGCCGTCGCCCGCCAGGTAGAGCTCCTCGACCTCGGAGGGATAACCCACCATGGTAAAGACGACGTCGGCGTTCGCCACGGCATCTGCCGGCGTATCGGCCCAAACGGCACCGCGCTCGATAAGCGCGGCGGCCTTGGACTTAGTGCGGTTGTTGACCGTGACGGGATAGCCGGCATCCAGGATGTGGCCGGCAATGGGGGCACCCATGATTCCGGTGCCGATAAATGCGACGGAGAGCTTGTTTGCCATGAAACCTTTCCTTTTGGGTTGGGTGTTATTACCAGGTTGAATACTCGGTGCCAGCGTTGGGCTGTGAGTCGAGGGCGATTACGGCCGCGTTACTTGCCTACTGACCGCGCACGCGGCGGGCGATGCGGTCGGAAAGCGACGCCTTGTCGGCGCGGTTCTTGCCCCAAAACGCGCAAGCCACCATGCCGGGGCCCACGTGCGAGCCAATGGTGGGGCCCACAGAGCTGCGGATGATGGTCACGTCGGCGCAGCCTTCCTCCTTGCGGATGGCGGCCTCGAGCCAGTCGCCGTCCTTTTCGGCATCGGCCGTCATAATGGCGATGGGCATGGTGCGATCGGGCACATAGTTCTCGCGGAACGACTTGAGAATGGACTTGAGCGCCTTCTTGCGACCGCGGTTGACGCCGATCAGCGACAGCGAGCCGGCCAGGTCGTAGGACAGCTCGGGTTTGACGTCGAGCTTTGCCGTGAGCTGTGCCGCCGCGGGCGGAATGCGGCCGCCGGCAGCCAGCGCGTCAAAGCTCTCGAGCGTAAAGTAACCGTGGACATAGGTCTTGGCCTCGTTTGCCCAGTCGACCAGCTGCTTAGCAGTCAGTCCCGCCGAGCGCTGGCGCACGGCCTCGAGCGCCAGGAGCTCGCCGGTCGCGCAGGGCAGAGCGTTGTCGACCACGTACAGCTCAAAGTTGGGATACTCGGCGCGCACGGCGTCCGCCGCCTGGCACGCGGAGTTGTAGCTCGACGACAGCGCCGAGGTAAAGCACAGGTAGACCGTGGGCGTACCCTCTTTGGCGCACTCGGTAAAGAACTCGATATAGCGACCGAGCGACACAGCCGAGGTGGACACGCGGGCACCGGCGCGCATGCGGTCGTAGAACTCCTTGGGTGTGATGCTCGACCAGATGTCATCCGTGCGCTCCTCGCCATCGATAATGAAGGGGAAACCCAAGATATCGACATCGAGGTTCGCGGCGACCTCGGGGCTAAAGTCGCAGCAGGTATCGACGACGATGCGGCAACGGTCCGAATGACCGGCGGATGCGGCCTTGTCCATCAAAGCGACTCCTTACGTAAAAAGGCGGCCACCCGCATGGGATGGCCGCCAACCGTTAACTCATGCAAGTTAACGTATTTTACTCGTCAAGTGTTTCGATGCGGGGCTTGATGATGCCATATCCACCATTCTTACGGTGATACACCACATTGATGAGGCCAGTCGTCGCGTTCTCGAACACGTAGAAGTCGTGGCCGAGCAGATCGGTCTGCACCAGCGCCTGCTCCTCAGTCATCGGGGTGACATCGATGACTTTCTCGCGGACGAGCAGGTCGTCCTCCTCCTCGGGCAGCAGCAGGTCGGCCAGATCCTCGACGCGCTCGACCGGCGCGACATCCGCGGCGCTGGCACCGCCCTGGCGGTTGTCCACGACCTTGGTCTTGAACTTACGCAGCTGGCGGGTGACCTTATCGGCGGAGAGGTCGATGGCGGCGTACATATCTGCACCGTGCTCGGCAACGCGAATCACCGAACCGCGGGCGCGAACCGTAACCTCGACGATTGCCGGGTTGGGGTTCGAGGGGTTCTTCTCATAGCGAAGTACAACGTCGACCGTCATGGGCTCGATATCGAAAACCTTGAGCGCCTCGCCGATCTTCTCATCCACATGCGCACGCAGAGCATCGGTTACCGTCGTCTTGCGTCCAGAAACCTTGATATCCATACGTGGCTCCAATCTGCCTCGGGGACTTACTGTACTGGCTATGTACCCATTGCCGTGCATTTAATCACGCGGATTCCTAAAGACCCGAATAACGACTGCTTGATACCGCATACCGAAGTCTCGCACTTTTCTGTGGCAAAGTGCGCTATGGAAGAGCGAGGCGACTTTGGTTTTGCACCTAAAAAATGTCTTTGACCTGCTGGTTTTATGGAAACGAAAAAGCCGGGCTCCCCTGTTGGGAGAGCCCGGCGATGCGTGTTGAAACCGTGAAGAGGCGTCCCTCCTAGCGCATAGGAGACGCCACCCCTAGCAATAACTAGCTATTGAGCTTGTTAATGTCGTCGTCGGTGATAGTGCCCTCCTGGCTGGACGATTTATCCTCGGAGGATGCACCATCGCTGCTCGAATCGGAGGATGCGGACTCGCTGGATCCGGTGTCGGTCGGCTGCACGTCGGCGCCCGAGACCGTCTTGGTGGTGAGGTCATAGGGCATCGTGCCGTACCAGACGGAGTGGACCGCCTCGAGCGTACCGTCGACCGTGATGCCGTCGAGGGCATCGCTCACGGCACGGCACAGTTCGTCATTGGACGAGAGGCCCGCAACACCAAGCGTCGAGGGCGCCTCGAGCGCACCGACATAGGAGATCTCGCTCATCAGGCGTGCAAGGTAGCCGCCGGCCGTGGAGTCGCAGATCACATAGTCGACCTCGCCGGACTCGAGCGCCTCAAAGCACTCGTTGATGTTGGGGTAGGTCTTTTGGTTGGCGGTGATGCTCTGCTTAGCAAGCGCCTCCTGCGAGGCCGAGGACATCTGGACACCCAGAGTAGACGTGTTAAGGGTATCGGTGGAAACGTTTAGCGACCCACCATCGCTGGTTCTACCGAACACGGAAGCGGCATCGTACAGGCAGGTGCCGAGCGAGCTAACGTCCCCGTCCGTGGAGTTGATCTCGCCGATAAAGATATCAGCCTTTTTGTCGCCGAGCGCGGAACCTGCCGAGGACGCATCGACAAAGGCGACCTTAAGGCCCATGCGGCTTGCGAGGGCGCGGGCGGCGTCGACCGCATACCCCGTGAGCTCGCCGTCGGTGCCCTGCATGGCCTGCGGCGCATCGGAAGTATCGAGGGCGACCGTCAGGGTACCGGGGGTGACCAGGGCATCATCCGACACCGTGGGCGTGACGGTCTCGTACTCGATCTGGTCGATCGTGGGAGTCGTGAACGTAGACAGCGGGTTGAACGCGCATCCGCTCAGACCCAAAACGGCGATGACCGCTGCGGTCCCAGCACCTAACCGAGCCGCGTGCATCAAGCTGCCCCTCACCATGTCCACTACCCTGCCTTCTGTGTCGTATACGATCCGTGCGATGCGCGGAATATCAGATTGTTCCCACCAGCTGACCTGGTATTTGACCCCACACTTGCGCACCGGGGTGTTTGCTCGGGAGGCCGCAGCCACCTTCACGACTGGCCCGCTCGCCCGCGAGGCGGTATTGCCCCAAAGAAAGTAGAACGGACGGTGCGGCTTACATCTAGGACGCGCCATGATCGCGCCGCGCGCACGCGGTCGCTTACGTGGATCCCTTTGACCGCGTCTGTCTTGGACTAGGACGGGCATTTCGTCCGTCCGCAACCACAGCCTGGTAGGAACGTAGCGCATTATAGCTAAGTTCAAGCTAAAGTTTAAGGTTAGGGGCGTCATTCGCATCGCGAGTACAGATTTCGCAGGTCGGAGTGGGCTATTCGTGCCCCTGTGAAGCCCGGAGCTCCCCTATGGGGAGCTCCGGGGCACCCTTCCTAGGGTGCTGTGGCCAAAAAATGGCAAATATGAGTACTGTCACCAATTTAGTAACAGGCAGTTTTAGCCTCTCGGACAGATTTTGCGCTCAGTGTCGCCAACCTGATGCTTAGTTATTCTACATTTGTTTATTATCTTCTTACTTTATGACGCCTCCGAGTCCTAAATTCCTTGATTTTGCTGTTACTGATTTAGTGACAGTACTCATATTTGCCATATTTTGGCCAGGGCATATGATTAACCCCCTATTTTCGACGTGAATTAGACCGGCTTAAGCCCAAAACACGCCCGCAGCGTATTAAGCAACGCCTCTTGCTTCTTCCTGCGGGCATCGACACGATTCCGGTACCGCTTTCGCATACGCTGGTGCATGCGCCATGCGAGCGCTTCCATCGCTTCCATGTCACAGAGCATTTCGTTGTTGACCGTCGCGACCTCGATTCCCATAGTAATCAAGCCCGTGTTGCGCTTTTCATCATGGATACGTCCCCTCCGAGAGGAATGGCCCAGCTCACCGTTGTATTCCAGGTCAAACCGGGCTGCCTCCTGATATGCATCGCAAACTGCATGGGGCATCCCCGAGATTGCCTGCGCACGGTCATCGAACTCGATCTTGTAGTCGGTCTTAAAAGGTCCGCAGGCAAACCCGCCATAGGAAAACGGAAGCGAAAACAGGGCGAGCATGATGCACTCCATGGGCGAGAGCAGGTTTTCCGAAAGATAGGGACACAGACGCAGCAGCTGTTTGGCCACATTCCCCTTGCATGCCGCAAGGTAATCTGCCAGACGATCGGGCATCAGCACCGGCTCGACTTCAAAGTAGCCCACGTCTGCTGGCTGGTCCTTGTCCTTTGCAAGTTTATTCGTAACAGGCGAGGTGTAGGGAGGCAGATACTTCCCGCGGTCGCTCAGTGAAATCTTAGAGCACAGCTCCTGGGCCAGGGCAAATGCCTGGATACAGCCAAGTTCGCGCGCAACGGCAAGGCAGAGGGCCTCGGGAGACAAGCTGTACACCCCCGGTTCCACCTCTAGAATCGAGCCGGCGGGCAACCCGGAACACACGGACCAGCCTACGCTAGGCATGCGGCGGCGCTGCGCCGCAGATCCCACCAGCAAGCACAAATCCTCTTGCACCTCGCCGCTTGCGGCTCCAATTCGCACCAAGTCAGGAAGATAGATATCCTCGGTCGAGGGCGACGACGTGCGCAGCACACGGCGCTCTTCATCGGGATTAAGGTCCTTCCAGCTGATATAGCCCATCTGCCGGCGCTCGGCGCGCATCATGCGCAGCGCTGAAGCGCCTGTTAGGATTACGGAAGCCGCTAGCTGTTCGCCTGTCGGCTCGTTGCGCCGCTCAATCTTCACTGCCACAAAACCACCCCTACCAAACACGTGCGATAGCAAGGCCATCGACTGCCGCAGCGCCGGCACGCTTGAGCTCCGCCGAGGCCGCTGCCATGGTCGCGCCCGTGGTGATAACGTCATCGATAAGCAGTAGACGGCGGCCGCGCACGTCCTCAACCGTCTCGTACATGCCTTGGGCACGCTCGCGACGCTCCTCACGACCGAGTTCGCGCTGGTCGCCATGCCCGTACTTGACGAGGGCATCGAGCAGGGGAACGCCCGACAGCTCGCAAAATGGGCGCGCAATGGCCTCCATATGATCAAAGCCACGCCGCCGAAACGCTGCCGCCGTCGCAGGCACAAACACCACCGCATCCGCACCGGACAGCACACCTCCTAAGCGATCGGGCGCTACGACCTGGGCATGCAGGGCGGTGTCGTAGAGCAGCTCCGCCAGATACGGCGCCAGGCGTCGCTCGCCCGCGTCCTTGTACGCTTTAATGATGCGCGGCAGCGGATGCGCATAGACGGAGCACGCCAGGCAGCGGTCGAGCGCCTCCGCCATTGCCGAGGACGTGCCCTCGACCGAACACTCAGTGCACAGCAAATCCCCAAACGGGGCGCCGCATCGGGTGCAGCTATGACGTGGGTCGATGAGCGTGAGCGCGGCCAGGCAGTCTTGGCAAATAAGCGCACCGGCGCGCTCGCAGCCGGCACATCGTGTTGGCGACAATGCCTCGAGTGCCTCGCGTGCCGCCCGCTCGGCAAACGGCAGCAATTCGTCCGCAAACGGTAGGGCGCCGGCACCCTGCAGACGGCTCAATTTGTTCAGATGGCTCTTCAAGACACAACCCTCCCTACATTCGGTCGCAGGGAGGGTTGTTGATTCAGCGCTATGGTACCCCGACGCGATTGGGGTAAGGCGGGTTAAATCCGCTCGCGGGCGTTATTCGCCGGCGGGCGGTTGTGGTGCGGCCGAAGACGGGGTCGAGCCCTCGCCACCATCCTGGCGCGGCTTGCGGGAACGGCGACGACGACGGCGCTTTTGACCCTGGTCGGCCGAGCCCTCGCCACCGCGATCCTCGCGCGGCTCGCGCTCGTCGCGAGCCGCGCCACGCGAAGCCTTGGCAGCCGCTCCCCCGCCATCTCCGGGACGCCGGCGCGTGACCTTGACCTCGCCATCCGAGACCTGATCGGCCACGGAGGGCACTGAGGGCTTCTGCTGCGCGCCCGAGGAATGGCGACGGCGCGGACGCGGGGCGCGCTCCTCCTCGCCACGTGACTTGCCGCCCTTGTCGGCAGGCGCATCGGAGGCCGAGGGACCCTTGGAAGCGGCACCAGCCTCGCGAGCAGCTGCAGCGCGGAAGGCATCCTCGCGCTCCTCGCTCGACAGGTGACGGCGGCGACGGCGCGTGGGGTTCATGCCACCGCCGCGGTTTTGCTGCTGGGGCTGTTGAGCCTCGCGCTCGCGGGAAACGTTCTTGCCCGCGGCCGCAGCCTCGGTAGCATCACCCGAGCCCGCGCGCTTGCGACGACGACGGCCACCAGCGGCCTCCTCGGCCTCGGGCGTTGCGGCATTGCCACGGCCCTTTCCGCGGCCACGGCCCTCGCCCTGCCCCTGACCGGCGCGAGCATCGGATTCAGCATCGCGACGACGGCGCTTGGGCATCGACGTGCCAGCAAGACGGTCGGCGCTCGACAGGCCATCGCCCACGTCGACGCCGTTCTCGCGGTCGAGCTCCATGAGCGCCAGGCGCATCTCGGGCGACTCGATGCGCTCGAGCACGTCGTGCGTCACGCAGTCGGGGCGGCAGTTGCAGCCCTGCTCGGCGGCCTTCTTTTTGCAGCCCTCCGAGCAGGTCATATCGGCCAGGTTGACCTTAAAGACCTTGCCGTTCTCCAGGCGCAGCACCAGCTGCTCACGCGGCGTGTCATATTCCTGAATACACGCCTTGCCGAGCGGCGTATCGATGAGCGTCTTCTTTTTGGGCGCACGGCTCTTAAAGTCCTTGTACGCTTCGAACTCATAGCGCAGGCAGCACATCAGGCGGCCGCAAACGCCGCTGATCTTGGACGAGTTGAGCGGCAGGTCCTGCTCTTTTGCCATGCGGATCGAGACGGGCTCAAACTGTCCGCCAAAGCGCGTGCAGCAGAGCTCCTGGCCGCACTGGGCATAGCCGCCCACCAGGCGAGTCTCGTCGCGCACGCCGATCTGGCGCATGTCGACGCGAATGTGCAGCGTCGAGGACAGATCCTTGACGAGCTGACGAAAATCGACGCGCTCCTCGGCCGCAAAGTAGAACACGGCCTTCTCGCCGCCAAACAGGTACTCGACGCCGACCGGCTTCATCTCGAGGTCGAGCTCCTTGACCAGGCGACGGAAATCGACCATGGCCTCGTCGCCTTGGATGGCCAGATCATCGGCAAGCTGCAGGTCGATGTCGCTCGCCACGCGCAGCACGGGCTTGAGCGGCTGGCCGATCTCGTCCTGCGGCACCTCGAAGGGATCGGCCGTGACCAAGCCGATCTCGGTTCCGCGCTCGGTGGAGCAGATAGCATAATCGGCCTCGAGGATATCCAGATCCTGCGGGTCGAACCACAGGTCGCGCGAGGCGTAGGTAAACTTAACGGGTACGACTAACGGCATTTCAGTGCCTTCCTGATATCGAACAGCATGACCTCGATGGCCAGCTGGGGAGTAACGTTTCTGGCGATGTTGCGCTCGGCGGTCGCGACCGCCTCGAGCGCCTGGGTGGCACCCGCAACATTGGTCGCGGCGGCAAGCCGACCGATCGTGTCGCGCACGTCCTCGTTCACCACGTCGGCTGCCTCGTCCTGAAGTGTCAGCAGCACGTCGCGCATGAGCGTCCGCGCGCTCGCCAGCGCTTCCATGATACCCGAACGCTCGCGCGCGTTGAGTTCGCGCTTGTTGCGGTCCTCAAGCTGCTTCAATGCTCCACGCGACAGGTAGTCGGCGTTTTGCTCGAGTACCTTTTCCTGCGTGGACTTGACCTCGGCGAGCGGCGCCTTGACGGCGACGATGAGCGACTTGGCGCGACTGAGCACGTCGGCCTCGTCGGCGGCAATGAGTGAGTCGATGGCACGGATCATCTGGCGACGGGCGTCCTGGCGCTCGGCGCTCTTGAGGAACTCGATACCACGCGTGGGGCTTCCCGCCACGGCGACGGCCATGCGGCAGCGCGCGGGATCCTGCCCGGTGGCGCGGCTCACGGCCTGCGCGGCCACGGTGGGAGACACCAGCCGAAACGGCACACACTGGCAGCGGCTCACGATGGTGGGCAGCATCACGTCTGCCGAGGTACCCAACAGGATGAACATGACGCCCTCGGGCGGCTCCTCGAGCGTTTTGAGCAGTGCGTTGGCGGTGTTGGCACGCAGTTGCTCGGCACGGTCGATGATGTAGACCTTGGCCTTGGCACGGATGGGCGCCAGCGGCACGTCATCGAGCAGCTCGCGGGTCTGGGCAATGAGGTAACCCGTGGCGCTCTCGGGCGTGTAATAGTGCACGTCGGGATGCGTATGCCGAGCAACGCGCACGCAGCTGTCGCATGCGCCGCAGCCGTCCTGCTCGCACAGGAAGGCTTGGGCAAGCGCCCACGCGGCGTCGAGCTTGCCCGCGCCGGGCGCGCCCAAAAACAGGTAGGCGTGCGATGCGCGACCGCTAGCGACGGCATTGGTCAAAAAGTCGCGCACGCGCTCTTGGGTGTCGAGCTTGGCCAGCAGGCTTGCCTGAGCGGGGGCCATGCTACTCGGCCTCCTTGGCAAGCGCGGCGGCAACGGCTTCCTGCGGAATGTCGAGACCATACGCGCGAACCTGCTCGACCGTCTTCTCGAAGACTTCCTCGACGGTCGCAGTGGCGTCGATGAGCTTTACGCGGTCTGGCTCCTCGGCGGCAATGGCACAAAATCCCTGATAGACACGCTCCTGGAAGGCCATGCCCTTGGCCTCCATGCGATCGGTCGCACCGCGGGCCGCCATGCGCAGCGCCGCCTGCTCGGGCGTGATGTGGTAGACGAGTGTGAGTGCCGGGTGCGTTCCCGCGACGGCCAGGTTGTTGGCGTCGCGCACCATCTGGCGATCGAGGCCATCGGCAAATGCCTGGTAGCAGGTCGTGGAATCGTAGAAGCGATCGCACAGGACCACCTTGCCGGCCGCAAGGGCGGGCGCGATGACCTCGTGCACCAGCTGGGCACGCGCCGCCTCGTAGAGCAACAGCTCGCAGGTGTCTCCCATCGCCGTGTTGGCGGGGTCGAGCAGCAAAGCGCGAATCTTTTCGCTGATGGCGGTGCCGCCCGGCTCGCGCAGGCTCACAACCTGGTAGCCGGCAAGATCGAGCGCGCGGGCAAGCAGACGCGCCTGCGTGGACTTGCCGGCACCGTCGACGCCCTCGAGCGTGATAAAGCTATGTTGAGCAGGCTCAAAAGCCATGGGCGCAGCCCCTTCCTACAAGGCGCGTAAATGCAGATATATCAACTAAGCCATGATACCCCAGTGCTCGGCGCGTCCCCAATGGCTAAAGGCGCCTTTCCAAAGTTGCGGTGAAATAGGGACTGATTGAAGCTCTGAGATCGCCAAACAGTCCCTATTTCACCGCAACGTATGATGGGGAATTTTGGATGCTGGGTATAATCGTCGTATTGCATTGAAATGTGGCGAAAGGAGTGGCAATGTCTCGGTATTGCGCCTCGTGCGGCAAGCTTCTTGAAGATAATGCCAAGTTCTGCACCTCGTGCGGTGCACCCGTTGAGCAAACAGCCGCGAGCGATAGCCAGCCCGCTTTTGAGCAGACCGGCTCCCTTGATACGCCGCAAGCCAAGGCGGACGACCCCCTCGCCTATAGCCCCGACCCCGCCGCAAGGACCGAAGCCGTCGAGACCACGCAGCGCATACCCGTCGCGAGCGGCTCGCCCCAACAGCAGCCGGCTCCCGCATACGCGCCCGCTTCGCCACAGACCCCCGCTCCCAAAAAGAGCGGCACCGGGCCGCTTATCGCCGTTATCGTTGTGCTGGTGGCGATCATCATCGCCCTGGTCATCTTCTTTGCGATCAGACCGTTCGACAACGCCGCCACGCAGACGACTGCCGAGGTAGCTAAGCTGCACCATGACGTCGACGACGATGACCTAAAGCCTCTCGGCAATCCCAACAGCCTGTACGACGATGATGACGATGACGACGAGGATGGCGGCGAAGCAACGCTCTCCGAGCAGAACCTCTACCGTCGCCTGAGCGAATACTACGACTTGCTCGAAGATCTCGACAGCCAGGTCCGTGGCTGCGCGCAGAACTTCAACGGCAACTATCTGGAAGAGGATCGAACCACCCGTCAAAATCTCGCCGACGTCGCCGAGCGCACGGAGGACACCATCGAGCAGTATTACGACATCGTCGAGGACCTGGACGTCCCGACGAGCTCCAAGAACTACAGCTCCTGGAAGGATATCATCGCCCTGTACGACGACCTGGATCACCGCATTGACGCAATCTGTGATGCCTGGGAGATCAGCCTGAAATACGCCAAGCCTGCGGACCACAAGAATGAGATCGTGGCGCCGCTGTCGCGCGACAACGTGGCGGGCACCAATGACAATAAGTACCGCCTAGACTTTGAGGAGCGCTATCCCGGCGCTAAGCCTGTCGAGGTGAACTAGCGCTTTGTCGTTCCCGAGCCGGCAGTTAGGGACGTTCCTAAACTGCCGGCAGAAAAGGAACGTCCCTAACTGCCGGTCAAAAAAACGAGCGAGGATCGCGGGGTCCTCGCTCGTTTTTTTGGGCAATGTTTCGACTGCGCCGTTACTTGTCGGCGGCTGCTTTCTTGGCAGTCGACTTCTTCGCGGTCGTCTTCTTGGCGGCAGTGGCTTTCTTAGCCGTCGTCTTCTTTGCCGTGCTCGCCTTGGTTGTGGTCTTGCGACCGCGGGCGGGCTTCTTCTCCTTGGTCGGGCAGTCCATGTTGACGCAGATACGCCACGGACCGCGCGCCGTGTTGACCACCACGATGGGGGCGCCGCACTCGGGGCAGGTCTCGCCCGTCGCCTCGAGCTTGCCGCGCGCCGGCAGCGGATAGCTCACGCCGCAGTCATCGTAGTTGGTGCAGCGGATAAAGCGCTTGCCGCTCTTCTCGCTCTTGTGCGCGATCAGGTCGCCGTGACGTCCGGCCTCGGCACACACCTTGCACTCGCCCACCTTAAGGTCGGGCTCGTAGTTGGTGGGGCATGTGGGGTTCACGCAGATCTCGAAAGCCTTCTGGCGGAACGGCTGGCACTTAATGCGCGGTGCGCCGCATTCGGGGCACACGGCAGCCTCGCCCTCGAGCGGGCTCACCTTGACGCCGCTCGGCACCGGATAGGTCACATCGCAGTCGGGCCATCCCATGCAGCCGATAAAGCTGCCGCGGGTCTTGGCGCTCGTCTTCATAACCAAGTCCTTGCCGCACTTGGGGCAGGCGCCCACGCGCGCATCGGCCGTGACGGCGTCGCTGATGGCGTCGCCCAGCTCCTGCGTGTGCTTGAGCAGCTCGTCGAGCACGCCGGCCAGCAGCGCGCGCGAGTGCGTCACGACATGCTCTTCGGTATCCTCGCCGCGCTCCACGCGGGTCATGTCGCCGTCGAGCTCACTGGTCATATCGGGGCTCGTGATGCGCGGGGCAAACTGCGACAGTGCATCGATGATGGCGATACCCAGCTGGCTCGGCTCCACGGGATCGTTTTTGAGGTAGCGCACGGCGTACAGGCGCTCGATGATGCTCGCGCGCGTGGACTTGGTACCCAGGCCGCGCTTCTCCATCTCCTGCACGAGCTTGCCCTGGCTGTAGCGCGCGGGCGGCTCGGTCTGCTTGGCCTCGAGCTTAATGTCGAACACATCGACCGTGTCACCCTGCTCCAGCGGCGGCATCTGCTCGTCGCGCTTGAGTCCGTACGGGTACGCCTCGCGGAAACCCGGGGTCACGAGCACATCGCCCGAAGCCACGAACGGCTCGCCGTTCACGTCGAGCTCGAGCTTGGTGTTCTCGATGGTCGCGGGACCCATAAGCGTCGCCAGAAAGCGGCGGGCGATGAGGTCGTAGAGCTTGCGCTGGCCGCCATCGAGCGCAGACGGGTCGCCCTCGCCCGTAGGATAGATAGGCGGGTGGTCGGTGGTCTCGACTTTGCCGCGCGTGGGCTTCATGGGGCCGGCGAGCACCTTTTTGCATACAGGTGCCAGCGCCGGATTGATCTTTGCCAGGTCGCTCACCACGGCGCCCAGGTCGAGCGTCGCGGGGTACACGGTGTTGTCGACACGCGGGTAGCTGATGAGGCCTGCCATGTAGAGGGACTCGGCGATGCGCATGGTACGCGCAGGCGAGATGCCCTCGGCTGCGGCGGCAGCCTGCAGCGAAGTGGTCGCAAACGGCGTGGGCGGCTGCTGCTTGCGCGAACGCTTGGTCACCGCGGCGACGGTTGCCGTCGCAACGCCGTCAACATGGCCGTACGCCGTCTCGGCAGCATCCTTGTCGGTAAAGCGCGCCGTCTTGTGCGCAATCTTAAAGCGGTCGTCCTCGGCAGCACCCTGCGCGGCGCCCATGCCGCGGATCTGCCAATAGTCCTCGGGCACAAACGCCATGCGCTCGCGCTCGCGCTCAACCACCAGGGCGAGCGTCGGCGTCTGCACGCGGCCGGCGGAACGCACGTTGCCAAAGCCGCCAAACTTGGCGAGCGTCAGGTAGCGCGTGAGCACCGCGCCCCAAATGAGGTCGATGTGCTGACGGCTCTCGCCGGCGTCGGCCAAGTTCTGGTCGAGCGAGACGAGATTATCAAAGGCCTGCGTAATCTCGGCCTTGGTAAACGAAGAATACTGGGCGCGGGCGACCGGCAAGTCGGGCGCAACCTCGCGCACCTTGTTGAGGGCGTCCGAACCGATCAGCTCGCCCTCGCGATCGAAGTCCGTGGCGATAATGACGCTGTCGGACTTTTTAGCGAGGTTCTTGAGCGAACGAATGAGCTCCTTCTCGGCCGGCAGCTTAATGACAGGCGCCCAAGTGAGGTAAGGCAGGCTCTCGAGCTTCCAGCCCTTGATGGAAATGCCATCGGCAAGGAACGGCTTGCGCTTGGTGTCGTAAGGCGGACGAGCCAGGCCATCGGGCATGTCGGCCGGCAGTATCTCACCGTCCTCGGTGACCGAATACCAGCCCAGCTTTTTATCGAACAGCACGCTGTCGCAAAAATCGGGCGCAAGGATGTGACCGGCAAGGCCGATCGTCACGCACTCCTCGCCCTTCCACTCAAAACGGTAGATGGCGGTGTTGTACACCTTGTCCTTTTTGGGCTTGCCCGTGGACAGACGCTCGGCAATCTGACGCGCGGCGTCGTTTTTCTCGGCGATGATGAGCTTCAAAAGAGGCTCCTATCTCGTATCTCTGCGGCTACGCCCGCCCGTATGGCGGCCGACTTACGCCCTTGCTTGCTCAATCTGCCCGATGAGCCAATCGCACCAGGCATCCATGCCCTCGCCCTTACGCGCGCTAACGGAAAACCGCGGCGCCTGCGGATTGAGGTCATCGAGTGTCTTAGTATACCTATCCATGTCAAAATCGAAAGCCGGGGCCACATCGACCTTGTTGAGCAGCTGCGCGCCGGCGTGCTGGAAGATGCCCGGGTACTTGATGGGCTTGTCGTCGCCCTCGGGCACCGAGAGAATCATGATGGACAGGTTTTCGCCCAGGTCAAAGTCGACTGGGCAGACCAGGTTACCCACGTTTTCGATAAAGATGACGTCGATGTTTTGAAGACCCACAGCCTGGTCGAAGGCGTCAACTGCCTCCATGATCATGTTGCCCTCGAGGTGGCACAGGCCGCCCGTGTTGATCTGGATGGCGGGCATGCCGGCTTCCTTCATGGTGATGGCGTCGACATCCGAGGCGATATCGCCCTCGATGACGGCACAGCGCAGGCCGGCCTTGTCACGTAGACGCTCGTTGGTGCCCAGGATCGTGGTAGTCTTGCCCGAGCCGGGGCTCGACAACACATTGATCACATAGGTGTTTGTCTCTTTAAATCGCTGTCGCAGCTGATCTGCCAGGCGCTCATTGCGCGACAGAATCGGCGACGCGATATCAATCGTTTTCTCGGCCATACTTAACGCTCCTTACTTTGGCCCCTTTATACCCCATCGCTAGATGGCTAGCGGGCTAATCGTCGGGGGTTTCGATTTCGATACTTGCGATATCGAGCTCGCGGCCGTGCAGTAGGCGCACGTTGGCACCACCACACTGGGGACAGCGACAGTGGAAGCGATCGTGGTCGAAAACCTCGCCGCAGTCCAGACACTCGCTTTGTGGATGGACCTCCTCCACGGCAAGCTCGCAGCCTCGCGTGAGCGGGTCCTCGTCGCGAAATGTCTCCCACGCAAAGTCGAGCGCCTCGCGCACGACCTCGGTCATATCCCCGATACGCAGCGTTACCAAAACGGCGCGCGAGGCCCCCGCCCCACGCGCCGCGCGAATCACTGTATCGAGTATGCCGTTGACAATGCCAACCTCGTGCATACCGATTTACTCCTCGTCGTCCTCGTCGTCCGAGAACAGGTCCAGACGGCTCACGAACAGGCCCTCCTTGCCCTCGCGCGCGGTAATGACCACGCGGGCAATGGCGAGCGAGATCTCGTAGAGCGAGAGCAGGGCGCCGTACATTAGGCCCAGGGTGACGGGCGAGCCGTCGGGCGTAATCACAGCCGAACCCACGAGCAGGCCTACGTACACGTAGCGCCAGGCGCTGCGGAAGGCCGCGTAGGACACGATGTGGAAAACAGACAGGTAGAAGATGATGAGCGGCAGCTCAAACGCCACACCAAAGCCGATCATAAAGAGCAGCTCCATGTTGACGTAGTTCTCCAGGTCGGGCAGCGCCGTAGCGACGGCCGAGGTCTCGCCGATGAGCCACTCAAAGCCCGCCGGGATAATGATGAAGTAGCAGAAGATGGCACCCAGGAAGAACAGCACCGTCGAGGCGAGCACCGTGGGCACAACCCATTTGCGCTCGTTGGGGCGCAGTGCCGGCAGGAAAAATGCCAGGATCTGCCAGATGATCATGGGCGTGCACATGACCACGGCCATCTTGATGGCCAGCGAGAAGCGCAGTCCAAAGCCGCCGAGCGTGGTGGTGATGTAGAACTTACCGTCCGGCACAAAGGAGCGGATGGGGTCTTCCAAGATGTCGAGCACCACGGGCGTGGCGAAATACAGCACGATAGCGGCGGCAAATACCGAGACGACCACGATGGTCAAGCGGCGACGGAGCTCTCCCAAATGATCGAAGAGCGGCATTCGCGCAGGTCCGATAGGCATTACTCATCGCCTCCCTTCGGGGCGTCGGCGGCAGCGGTGTCGTCCTCGGCCTCGAGCTCGCGAGCAAGCTGGTCGACGACGGCTTTGCGCTTGCGGGGACGACGGGCGTAGAGGTCAGCCGTCGTGGGCTCTGCCGGCTCGGGCTCGGGCTCGGGCTCCGGCTCTGCAGCAGGCTCGGGCTCGACGACAGGCTCGGCGGCAGCGGCAGGCTCGGCGCTCTCGGCCTCGGACTCCTCAGCAGCACCCTCGCCCTCGGCGGCAGCCTCGCACGCGGCCTTCTCGGCGGCAAGGCGGGCACGGCGCTCGGCAAAGGTCTCCTTCTTTGCGGGCGCAGCCGTCTCGACGGCATCCTCGTCTGCATCGGAATCGTCATCGACGGCAGCCTTCTTGGGCTTGACCGGGGCCGACGCGGCTTCACTCACCGGATCGATTATCTCGGACTGAACAACGGCCGTCATCTTTTCCTGCGTCTCGCGGAACTGACGGATGGCACGGCCGATCGTGCGGCCCATCTGTGGGAGCTTATCCGGGCCAAACAGCAAAAAGCCGAAGACCACGATGATCGCGAGCTCACCCTCTCCAATACCAAACACACATACCTCCAAGGCTCGATGTGAGTCGAGCCCGCACCGCGCCATTCGGCCGGAACTCGTCTATTCATTCGGTCAAGTATAGCGCCCGGACGCCAAAACGTCCGAGCGCATCACAAACATATGCCAAACGGCACGCCCTTTTGGGGGCAAAGATTATGCAGCGGTGATCGAAATCTCCTGGTCGACACCCAACAGCTGAACCACGCGCATCACCGGGGGCTGCACATTGGTGCAGCTAAAGCGCTTGCCGTGGTCGGCCGCGTGGTGCGCGGCGCCCACGAGCACGCCAATGCCCGTCGAATCGATGTAGCTCACCTGGGCAAAATCGAGCTCAACGGCCTCAGTGGGCTGCTCGAGCGCCAGGTCGATGGCATTGCGCAGGCTATCGGCGTTAGAGATATCGATCTCACCGGTCACCTTAATGGTGTAGAGCTCTGGCGTGGGGTTGGTGGAAATACCCAAATCCATGTATACGCTCCTTTACGTATCGAAAGTGCGGATAGTACGGGAAGCCGCGCGTTAGGCGCGCTCGGCACGCGCAAGCTCGGCAGCGACAAGCTTAACGGCCAGCACCAGCACATCGAGCGCGGCCTCCAGGTCCTCGACCGTGGGATAGCTCGGCGCGATGCGGATGTTGGTGTCGCGCGGGTCCTTGCCATAGGGCCAGGTGGCACCGGCCGGCGTGAGCTTGACGCCCAGGTCGGCGCAAAGCGCGGCGACCTTTTGGGCCGAGCCCTCGGGACCATCGAAGCTTACAAAGTAGCCGCCGCGGGGGTGCGTCCAAGTGGCGCAGCCCGTGTCGCCCAAGCCCTCGGTGAGCTTGCGCTCGACGGCCTCAAAGCGCGGGCGCAGGAACTCGGCATGCTTTTTCATGTGCTCCTTGACCGCCTCGATGGTGGGAAGGAAACGCACGTGACGCAGCTGGTTGAGCTTGTCGGCGCTAATAAGACCGGCCTTCAGGCGCTTGGAGAACTCGGCGATGACCGCGGGGCTCGCACCGATAAAGCCGATGCCGGCACCCGGGAAGGTGATCTTGGACGTCGAGGCAAAGGCCACCACGCGGTCCTCGGTGCCCGCCGCGCGGGCAAGATCGAAGATGTTGGCGAGCTCGTCGGTCTCGTCGTACAGGTCGTGCACGCAGTAGGCGTTGTCCCAGAAGATGCGGAAATCGGGCGCGGCCGTGGGCATCTCGACCAGGCGACGCACAGTGTCCTCGCTAAAGGTGATGCCCGTGGGGTTGGAATACTTGGGCACGCACCAGATGCCCTTGATGGAGTCGTCGGTGGCAACCAGGCGCTCAACCTCGTCCATGTCGGGGCCGTTGTCGGTCATCGCGACGGGGACGTTCTCGATGCCCAAGTCGGCGGTGATGCCAAAGTGGCGATCGTAGCCGGGAACGGGGCACAGGAACTTGACCTTCTTGCCGTCGTGCGCTGCCTCGTAAGCCTCCCAAGGGTCGCTGCCGCACGAGCCGCAACGCCAGAACATACCGGCGATATCGTGCTCGATCAGCAGGCTCGATGAGCCCAGTACGAGCGTCTGCTCGGCAGGACAACCCAGGAACTCCCCCGCCAGCTTGCGTGCCGAGGGAATGCCCTCGAAGCAACCGTAGTTGGAGCAGTCGACATTGCCGTCGTGCAGATCGGCATCGGCATTGAGGATATCGAGCATGGGGCGAGAAATGTTCACCTGGGAGGGCGACGGCTTGCCGCGCGCCATGTCGAGCGCCAGGCCCTTGGCCTTGACCTCGGCAACCTCGGCTTTAAGCGCCTCGATGGCGGCATCGAGTTCGGTGGTTTCCATCTTCTGGTAGATCGTCTGCATGGGGTGCGACCTTTCGCGAAGCGGTACGTTGCAGTTCGTCTAAGTATAGACCGCCATCGTCGCAACGTTATGAAGCCGTGATAGATTAAGTCTATCACAATGAATTACGAATCGCCGCGCATGCCGGCGTGGAGCGCCCAAGGAGGCACTATGGAGTACGGATCGTTCCAGGCCGAGGAATTCGGCGACCTGCAGCGCCTGGTCGACGGACTGTTTTACGACCGCCACGCCATCGACCGCCTGGATCTGATCGTACAGGCCGAAATCTTGGACCTGGCGCCCGACCTCATGGAGATCGTGAATCTTTTGCCGCCCGGCTACTACGACCGCCAGTCACTTTGCGACCAGCTCAACTCCGCCTTGGCCGCCCACGGCTGGGGCGCCGTCTACGGAACGGTGGAATAAGCCTAGTCATTTAAGAACGTCCCCAATGACTAAAACGCTGCCTGTGATGGTATTCACAGGCAGCGTTTTCAAACTTGTATGTGCCCCTACTCGTCCTTGGGCGCGGGATGCTTGCAGACCACGCTCATGTAGATCATGCCGAGCACGGCTGCGGTGACCGAACCGGCGAGAATAGCGGCCTTGGCTGCAAGAACCTCAAACTGGGCCGTCGGGAAGGCAAGGCCGCTGATGAGAATCGACATGGTAAAGCCGATACCGCCCAGAATGCCCACGCCGGCAATCATGTGCCAGTTGACATTGTGCGGCAGCTCGCAGGCCTTAAGCTTAACCAGGGCAAACGTCATACCAAAGATGCCGATCGGCTTGCCCAGCAGCATGCCAAAGTACACGCCGAGCGTCACCGGATCGGTGAGCAGCGTGCTCATGTCCACGCCCACTAAGCGAACCTGAGCGTTTACGAACGCAAAGATCGGCAGGATCACAAAGTTGACCGGCGTGGAGATCAGACGCTCCATACGGATAAGCGGCGGGGTCACGCGGTGCATGACGCGCTCGACCTTGGTAGTCGAGACGGTAAAGTCATGCTGGCCCAGGATGTGTGCCTCGTCGTCGTAGCGGTCATCGAGCAGCGGCAGGCACTCGCCCAGCCAATCGGTGAGACTATCGAGCTTGACGCCGCACTTGGCCGGAATGGTGAAGGCCAGGATGACGCCAGCAAGCGTGGCATGTACGCCGCTCTTGAACATGCAGAACCACAACAGCAGCCCCAGTACCGAATACGGGGCAAGGCGGTAATGCTGCGTCTTGTTGAGCCACACGAGCGCGCAGGTCACAAGCGCGGCGGCGCCCAACCAAAACGGATTGGGGCTCTGACCGTAGAAGATGGCGATGGCGGCGATGGAGATCAGGTCGTCGGCGATAGCGAGCGTCGAGAAGAACACGCGCACGCCGTTGGGAACGCGGTTGCCCAAAAGCGACAGCACGCCCAGCGCAAAGGCAATATCGGTTGCCATGGGGATGGCCCAACCGTTGCGGGCGCCGGCATGGTTAAAGATCAGGTAGATGCAGGCGGGAACGACGACGCCGCCCACCGCCGCCAACATGGGAAGCATGGCCTGACGCGGATTCTTGAGCTCGCCGACCGTCATCTCGTACTTAAGCTCAATGCCCACCAACAAAAAGAAAATCGCCATGAGGAAGTCGTTGACGAAAAGCTCAACGGTGAGACCAGCCGTAAGGTTGCCCAGACCCACATACAGCGGGGTCTCCAAAAAGTGATGGATGGCCTCGTAGGCATCGGTATTGGCGCAGATGACGGCGGCGATGGCGGCGATCACCATGACGGCGGCAGAAATGGTGCCGTTCTCGGCAATGCGCTCCCAGATGTCGTGACGTTCAAAGCGCTTGCGCTCACGAACATTGAACAGCTGCTCAGTTGCTGCCATGGGCGGCTCCTTTCACGGGAAAGCTCCCGTCTTAAAAAAGCACGGCCCGCCCAGATGGCGGCGCCGCGCTCTAACGTATTACGCTTGCATCTAGCCTACCCTGCTCGACAAGCGCGCAAGCGCGGCCGAAAAGCGGAACCACAGGTTGAACATTATTTGCTCAACGGCACAGGCACGCCTGTCCAAGAGACGACGCGGCGACGTGCACAAAAAAACGACCGGAGCGCGGGGCGTCCGCGATCCGGTCGGGGCGTTTGGTCAACTAAACCTAGCAGGCGGCCATGATGGGGGCAGCGACCTGCTTCTTACGGGAGAGGACGCCCGGCATCCAGACGCCGTCGTGCTCGTCGGCAATGCCCAGGCCCTTCTGAGCAGCCTCGGTCTCGCCCTCGAGCAGGACCTGCGAGCCCTCCTCCATGATGTCGGTGATGCACAGGACAATGCCGTCGGCGCCCTTCTCGGCGGCGTAGGCGCGCATGGCCTCGCGGATCTCGTCGATCATGCCGAGTGCGCGGCTCTTGTCGACGGTCTCGTACTGGCCAATGAGCAGCTTCTTGCCAGCGGGCTCGAACATCTTGATGTCGTTGCCGACCATCTCGGCTGCAGTGAAGGAGCCGGACGGACGGGTGAGGAAGACCTCCATGCCAAACTTGACCGGGTCGACGCCCACCTGCTCGCCGAGCTTGGCGGCGACGGCGCGGTCGACATCGGTGGTGGTGGGGCTCTTGAGCATGAGCGTGTCGGTCATCATGGCCGAGAGCAGCAGCTTGGCCTGGACGTCGGAAAGCTCAACGCCGAGCACGCCGGCGAGCTTGGTGACGATGGTGCAGCTGGAGCCCCAGGGCAGGCAGATGTAATGCAGCGGGCCGGCGGTCTCGAAGTCGCCGATGCGGTGATGGTCGACAACGCCAAAGACCGTGGCGTCCTTAAGACCGGCGACGGACTGGGCAGACTCGTTGTGGTCGGTGAGAACGACGAGCTGACCGGCCTCGACGGACTCGATCACGCGGGGCTCGGCAATGCCGGCGTCGGCAAGCAGCTTGGCGGACTCGGCCGGAAGCTGACCAAGGGCGCAGGCCTCGTAGGTGTTGCCGGCATACTCAACCTGGTTGAGCAGCTGGGACAGGACGACGGCGCTCATGATGGCGTCGTTATCGGGGTTCTGGTGACCAAAGACAAGAACGTTTGCCATGGATATCCTCCACTTGATATGTGTACTTGGACGTAGCTATGGTAGCACGCCGATGCCGAGCCTTCGCAGACGGAAGGGCCACGGCATATTTTGGGGCGCAGGCACGGGGGCCAAGGCTGTCCCTTTTGCACCATGTTGGTGCAAAGTAACCTGTCCCCCTTGCACCAACTATTTGCCGGCGGCGCGCAGGGCTACGTAGGCGGCACCGATGATGCCGGCGTCGTTTTCGAGCGAAGCGACCTTAATGGGCGTCTCGCGCGAGGCGGAAAGCGCGTACTGCTTAAAGTGCTCGCGGACCTTGTCGAGGTAGACATCGGCCGAGGCGGAGGCGCCGCCGCCGATGAGGAACATCTCGGGATCAACCACGTTGGCGATAAGCGCCAGTGCGCGGCCGAGATAGTCGGCCATGGTATCGGCCGCGGCCAGCGCGAGCTTGTCGCCCTCGCGGCAGGCCTGGAACACGTCCTTGGAATCAGAAGGCCCAGTGAGCTCGATGGGCTCGACGCCGGCCTTTTTGCACTCGGCAAGGTAGTTGCTCACCACGCCGGTGGCGCTGGAATACTGCTCCAGGTGGCCATGTCCGCCGCAGCCGCAGGTGCGCTCCTCTTCGGGGTTCAGGCACATGTGGCCAATCTCGCCGCCGGCGCCCACAACGCCCGACACCACGTCGCCGTTGACGATAACGCCGCCACCCACGCCGGTACCAATGGTGACCATCACCACGTTCTGTACGCCCTTGGCAGAGCCGAGCCAGGCCTCGCCCATGGCAGCGGCGTTGGCATCGTTCTCGTATTTAACAACCGCGTCGGGGCAGTGCTCCTGAATGGCGACTCTTAGCTCGGGCAGGTTAATGGCAATGTTGGCCTTGACCTTGGCATCGCCCGATGCCGGGATGGGGCACGGAACGGCCAGGCCAATACCCGCCACAAAGGCGCGCGGAATCTGGGCCTTGGCGACCACCTGGTCGATAGCCTCGGTCACCGCGGCAAAGCCCGCGGCGTCAACGATAGGCGGCGTGGGCACGCTGGCCTTGGCCAGCAGGTTACCATCCTCGTCGAACAGGCCCTCCTTAACCGAAGTGCCGCCGACGTCGATGCCGATGTAATACTGCTTAGGTTCCATGGGAGCCCGCCTTTCTCGTTTAAACATTGCCTGTATGGTACCGCTCCCAAGGCAAAAACCTGCCAAAAAGGGACAGGTTTGTTTTGGCAGGTTTTATCTGGGAAAACGCAAGGCATGAGATTCGGTTCGCTGGGCGGCAAAACGGCCCAACCCCATCTTCGAGCCGATCAATTTGCTCAATACCACATTATTCGAATGCATATTCATTTAGAGCGCTCTAGTTTTTAAAGAGAAGCGTTTTTTAATTAAACCTTTCTCGAACTTTTCAAAAACGCAATAGGGATGCTTAGGTGTTGACTATACTTTCTTCTGTACTCAATCAAGCCGGAAAGGAGGTTCCATGATTCCCAAATACGAGGCGATAGCTGCAGATATCCGTCGAAGCATCGAGGACGGCTCCCTTAAGCCGGGCGACAAGCTACCCACCGTCGTTGAGTTCTGCGAGCTCTATAGCGTTTCCAAAATCACCGTCAAACGAGCTATCGAGCAGATCACCGAGGAGGGCCTTGTCACCAGCCGGCGCGGGTCGGGCACCTACGTTAAGGACACGGCGGGTCTCCCCGACCAGGCATTTTTCCAGGGCAAAAATGACCGCGCCCAGGGTTTTTCGTATGAGCACCGCGGGGAGAAGGTGACCTCGGTGGTCTACGATTTCTCGATTGTCAATCCACCGGCGGACGTCGCTACTCAGCTGGGAATTGCCGAGGACGACTTTGCCTATCACATCGTGCGCGTGCGCCAGGTCAACGAGAAGCCCATCGTCATCGAGTACACCTACATGCCTCTCGAGCTGATACCGGGCCTTAAAAAGAAAGACCTGTATGGATCGGTCTACAGCTTCATCCGCGAGCAATGCGGGCTGAAGATTTCGAGCTTCCACCGCACCATCCGCGCCGTAGCGGCAACCGAGGAAGAGGCTGAGCGCCTGGACACCGAACCCGGCGCTCCCCTGCTCGAGCTCAACCAGATTGGCTTTTTGGATAGCGGCAACGCCTTTGAGTACTCGATTTCGCGCAACGTCGGCGACCGCTTTGAGCTGCACAACGTAACGTTGGCATAGGTTTTTGTAGTCATGCGGGCGCACGTTATGGCTCGTTTAGAGTGGGCGACCGCACAACACCATGGGGGTATGAACATGTCCGATTTGATTAAACTGACGCCGATCTTCCACGAGAAGATCTGGGGCGGCCGCCAGCTCGAAACCGTATTTGGTTACGACATTCCCGAGGGTCCCATCGGTGAGTGCTGGGCCATCTCGGCCCACCCCAACGGCGACTGCCAGATCGCGGAGGGCCCGTATGCCGGCCACACACTGTCGTGGCTGTGGGCCGAGCACCGCGAGCTCTTTGGCAACTGCGAGGGCAAGGAGTTCCCGCTGCTCATTAAGATCCTGGACGCCAAGGACGACCTTTCGATCCAGATTCATCCCAACGACGAGTATGCCGCCGAGCATGAGAACGGTAGCCTGGGCAAGACCGAGTGCTGGTACGTGCTGGACTGCGAGCCCGGCGCCACGATTATCGTCGGGCAGCGCGCCAAGGATCGTGCCGAGGCCGCACAGATGATCGAAGACGGCCACTGGGACGACATGCTCAACGTGCTGCCGATTCACAAGGGTGACTTTTTCCAGATTGATTCCGGTACCGTGCACGCCATCAAGACCGGCACGCTCATTTTAGAGACGCAGCAATCGAGCGACGTGACGTATCGCCTGTACGACTACGACCGCCCCGGCACCGACGGCAAGCTGCGCCCGCTGCACATTGAGCAGAGCCTCGATTGCATCGACTTTAACGCGCAGGCTCCGACCGACGGCACGGTGACCGCGCCCGAGGTCGATGGCGTGACCGAGCTCGAGTCCAACCCCTGCTACACCGTCGATCGCGTGCGCGTCGACGGCAGCAAGACCCTCGAGCAGCGCTGGCCCTTCATGTGCCTGTCGGTCATCGACGGCGAAGGCACCGTCTGCGGCGACCCCGTCCACAAGGGCAGTCACCTGCTGGCACCCAGTACCGTCAGCTCCATTGACCTCAAAGGCAAGATGGAACTGATCATCAGCCACCTCTAGGTCGCAACAACAACCAAAACGAAACAAGGGGCTCCCCCGTTCATCAACGGAGGAGCCCCTACTCGTATCTATATATCAGCCCACCCGGCTCTCCAGACCAAAAAGCGAACGAGCAGAGCGACGTTCGCAAGCAGCGTTATCTAAGGACCTGGGCGGGCGTATAGGGCAACATCGATCGCGAGTTCCGCACGCAAAGGAGAGCACTTAATGTGCTCTCCGTCTTGCGCAGGACTGTCCGAGCAGGCGATGTTGCCCTATACGCCCGCCCAGGTCCGCTGGGATTACGACAGCTTGACGATAGGTGCGAAGCCCTTCATGAGCTTTTTGGTCTGGCCGGTTTTTTCGAACTGCACCTCGATCATGTCTCCGGCGACCGAGATCACGGTACCCGTGCCAAAGGTCTTGTGGCTCACGGTATCGCCCGCGGCAAAGTCCTGCGACGCGCTGGCGCGGTCGACCTTGCGCTCCACCGTCGGCGATACCTTGGACGACGGCTTTTTAGCTCGCGGCGCGCCCGAGCCAAAGGTCGAGGCAACACGGCCGGCGTCGGGCGAGACCCCACGATGGCGCTCGGTCCCGTAGCTGCTGCCACCAAAGAAATCGTCGAAGCTCGATCCGCCGCGCGATCCGGAGCCGCCGGTCGAGCGCGTATGCGAACCGAACACCTTGCCGCCATACATATCCGAGCCCATGCCCGAGCCAAAGGTGCCGTGACGGTCGCCGCGCTTCTCCCAGCCCGTGCCCTCAAAACCGGCAGAACCGATACCGCTAAACTCGATATCCTCAAACGGAATCTCGTTGAGGAAGCGCGAGCGCGGGTTGGCAGAAGTCGAGCCGTAAGTGCGACGCGTGGCCGCATAGGTCAGGAACAGGCGCTTACGGGCACGCGTGATGGCAACGTAGGCCAGGCGACGCTCCTCCTCGAGCTTGCCCGGATCATCGCTGCCGCCAAAGTCGTGCACGTGCGGGAAGATGCCCTCCTCCATGCCGGCCACGAACACCGCCGGGAACTCCAGGCCCTTGGCGGAGTGGATGGTCATCATGGTAATGGCATGCGTCTCGCCTGCCAGGGAATCCAAGTCGGAGCGTAGGGCCAGCCACTCCATGAGTGCCGGCAGCGCCTTACAGGTGAGCGGACCGTAGGTGCGCTCGATCTCGTCGGCATGCACGGCGCCCGCCGATAGCTCTGTTGGCACGGCATACGCGTTGCCCGCGATGGCGGCGGCCAAGGCATCCTGCGGCGAGAGCGCCGGGGCAGCTAGGCTATCGAGCGGATTGGAACCCGCGGCGTCACGAGCGCCGACGAGTGCCTCAAACGAGGATGCCGGTGCAGACGGCCCCGGCTCAGGCGTGGGCGCACTCACCACGACGGGCTCGGACTCGGCGCCGGCAGGCACGTCGGCAACACCGGCTGCGCGCAGCTCTTCTAGACTCTCGAGCGTGCCCTCGATATCCTCGTGCGTCTCCTCAAATTCGGCGGCGACGCCCAGGAATTCCTGGATGTTCTCGGCGCGGCTCTCGGACTCCATGGTGCCCTCGGCGCGAAACGCCTGCAGCAGGCCCGTCTTGTCGACAATCATCTCGACGACATCCTTGAGCTCGCCGTCCATGCGACGGCCCTCGCGCACCAGCGCCACAAAACTCGACAGGCCGTTGCGCACCTTGGCACTAAACATGCCCGTCTCGGCTGTTGCGATCTCGCAGGCCTGGAAGAACGAGCAACGGTTGTCGCGCGCCAGCTGCTCAATCTTTTGGATCGAAGTGGAGCCGATGCCGCGGCGCGGCGTGTTGATGACGCGCTTGACGCTCATCTCGTCGGCCGGGTTCACGATCATCTTGAGGTAGGCCATGACATCGCGGATCTCGGCGCGGTCGAAGAATCGCGTGCCGCCGACGATCTTGTAGGGCACGCCCGCGCGCAGGAACATATCTTCGAGGATACGCGACTGGGCGTTGGTGCGGTAGAACACGGCGATATCGTCGTAGCTCGTACCCTTGGCATGCAGCTTCTCGATCTCGCCGGCAATCCAGCGACCCTCGTCGCGCTCGTCGCTTGCCTGGAAAGCCTGAATCTTCTCGCCATCGCCCTCGGCCGTAAACAGGCGCTTGTCCTTGCGCTGCGAGTTGTGGCGAACAACGGCATTGGCGGCGCTCAGGATATGGCCCGTAGAGCGATAGTTCTGCTCCAGCTTGACGGTCTTGCAGTTTTTAAAGTCCTGCTCAAAGTCCAGGATGTTGGTGATGTCGGCGCCACGCCAGCTGTAAATGGACTGGTCGTCGTCGCCCACGACCATAAGGTTTTGGTACTTGGCGGCCAGCAGGTTGGCGATCTCGTACTGGACGTGGTTGGTGTCCTGATACTCGTCGACGCTAATGTAGCGGAAGCGCTCTTGATACTTGTCGAGCACCTCGGGGCGGGTGCGCAGCAGCTCGAGCGTGCGCACGAGCAGGTCGTCGAAGTCCATCGCGTTGGCGGCGCGCAGGCGGCGCTCCAGCTCCAAGTAGACCTGCGCGGCCTTTTTGTCATTGGGGCTGTCAGCGGATTTGAGCATGTCCTCGGGCCCGATCATGGCGTTTTTGGCCGAGCTGATCTTGCTGCGGATCATGTTGATGGGGAACTGCTTTTGCTCAATGCCGAGCGCCTGCATAATGTCGCGCACCATGCGCTTTGAGTCATCGTCATCGTAGATGGTGAACTGGCCGGTGTAGCCCAGCAGGTCGGCGTCCTCGCGCAGCATGCGCACGCACATGGCATGGAAGGTGCACACCCACATGCCGCGGGTGCCACTGGGGATGAGCGCTGCCAGACGCTCGCGCATCTCGGCCGCGGCCTTGTTGGTAAACGTGATGGCAAGAACCTGCCAAGGCTTAACGCCCAGGTCGCCAAGCATATGTGCGATGCGGAAGGTCAAGACGCGGGTCTTGCCCGAGCCGGCGCCGGCAAGGACCAGCAACGGGCCCTCGGTGGTCAGGACCGCCTCGCGCTGGGCGGGATTAAGGCTGTCGATGTCGACGAGCGGTTTGGCGGGCTTGGGTGCCGGCGCGGGAGCGTCGTAGATGTCGAGCGGGACGAGCTCGGGCTCCGGCGCAGCAGGGGCGGCATACGCATCGAGCGGCACGGGTTCCGGCACGGGCGGCACGGGTACCGCGGCGTTCTTTTCCCAGGGCAAAGGCTGGGTCATGGGCGACTCCTCATCTGACGGACGGCGCGCCTGCGGGCAGCGCCATAGTTTGAGCCGTACCAGTATACCGAGCCGCGCGGACACCGACGCAAATCACACCACGACTCCGTGCGTCACCGTCAGGCTCGCCCCAACGGATTTGGCGCAATGGGGTCAGGTTACTTTGCACCAATCTATTGACAATCACGAAACCGCCGATGTCATGGCAGCAGCAGCGAGCGACGGTCAGGGCGAACAAATTGGCATGAAAAGGGGGCGGCATAGACCTTTTGGTCATGCCACCCCCTTTGAATGACAAGTTGTCGCCCTGACCGCCGCGCAGCGTCGACTAAGTTAGAGGCCGAGCATCGGCTCCAGGACGAAGAAGTACGCAAGCACCACGATGCCCAGGATGATGCGGTAAACACCGAAGCACTTGAAGTCGTGACGGCGGACGAAGCCCATGAGCCACTTAATGGCGATGAGCGAAACCACAAAGGCCACAGCGCAGCCCACGCCCAGGATAGCGACCTCGTTGGCGCCGAACGTACCGCCCTTGATGAAATACTTGACCAGCTTGAGCGCACTCGCGCCAAACATGACAGGGATGGCCAGGAAGAACGTAAACTTGGACGCCACCGAACGCGTGCAGCCCAAAAGCAGGCCGCCGATGATGGTAGAACCGGAGCGAGACGTACCAGGCACCAGCGAAAGCACCTGGAAGCAGCCGATGCCCAGCGCAGTCTTCCAGCTCAGGTCCTCGAGCGTGGCGATGGAGCCAAAGTCCAGATCCTCGTCATCGTCCTCATCCTCAGCGGTAGCCGCGGCGGGCGCCGCAAAGTGCGCACCGGCGGGACGTCCACCCGACACCACAGCACGCGAACCAAACGAACCGGCAACGGCCATTTCCTCGCGCTTGCTCGCGCGCCAGTTCTCAATCACGATAAACAGCACACCGTACACAATGAGTGCCAGCGCCACGACGGGAGCATTATAGAAATGCTCCTCCATCCAGTCGTTAAGCGGCAGACCGATCGCCGCGGCGGGAATGCAGCCGAGCACAATCTTGCCCCACAACACCCAGGTGTCGCGACGACCCTCCTTGCCCTTGCTGGGAGAAAACGGGTTAAGGTCGTAGAAGAACAGGACGCAAACGGCCAAAATGGCGCCAAGCTGAATCACGACCAGGAACATATTCCAGAACGTCTCGCTCACGTTCATCTTGACGAACTCGTCCACCAAGATCATGTGACCGGTCGACGAAACAGGCAGCCATTCGGTGATGCCCTCGACCAGGCCCATGAAGGCAGATTTTAGAAGCTCGATAATATCCAAAGGGACCCCCTCGTTAGACACCCGCCGATATTGTTCTGCGGACGGTGCGGGCGATGTCCCATTATCAACCGTTGGCGGCGCGCCTGCGCCTACCCTTACCAAAAAACTCGCCCGTTCACAGAATTGCGAGCGGTCAAACCCAAATCCTTGGGTATAACTGCAACAAGATAAAGTGTCCGGCGGCCAACGCGCCCGCGCCCGCCCGATGCACGAGCCCCGCGCCCGTGCGATAGACCAAGGAGGAAACCATGAACGAGGGCTACACCAAGGTATTTGTTTCACTCGACGGTACTGAGCAGCAGGATTTTGTGCTCGCACGCGCCATCAAGGTCGCCGCGAACAACGGCGCCAAGCTAATCATCGGCCACGTTATCGATTCCACGGCGCTCGAGAGCGCCGGTTCCTATCCGGTCGATCTGGTCAACGGCCTAGAGGAGGCATTTAAGAACTCCATCGCCAAGCAGCTCGAAGAGGCCAAGGCCAATCCCGACATTCCCGAGGTCGAGGTCATGATTCGCGCCGGCCGCATTCGCGAGACGCTCAAGGACGAGATGCTCGACGTGGTTAAGCCCGACCTGGTGCTCTGCGGCGCCCGCGGCCTGTCCTCGATCAAGTATGCGCTCCTGGGTTCGATTTCGACGTTCCTGCTGCGCAATACGGACTGCGACATTTTGGTCGTAAAGTAGCGTTGCTCCCACCGGCGCAAGGCCTGCGGGGTTATCACGCCGACGTCCTCGCCGCTTCGCGGCTGCGGGATGTCGGCTTAGATAACCCCTCCCGGTCTTGCGCCTTCGTCACCATACTTCAGCGAGTTGGCTGATAGAAAAATGGCGTGCCGCCCTGGTTGGGGCGGCACGTTTTGTTTGGACGGGCGTTTGCCGTGTGCGTTACTCAAAGTATTGAAACTTGTTCGTTGAAAAAGCGAATGTTACGACGAAGCCTTCGCCGGAGTCGGATGCCGCGGTGACGTCGATGCCCATCTTGGAGCACAGGCGCGCCACCAGGTAGAGGCCGATGCCCGTTGCGCGCTTGGTGGTGCGGCCGTTGTCGCCGGTAAAGCCCTTCTCGAACACGCGCGGCAGGTCTGCCGCACACACGCCGCAGCCGTTGTCCGCAACGGTGAGCTCGATGCGCTCGCTCGCCAGGCCCTCGTCCAGTAACGCGCCCGAAAACACGATCTTCGCGCCGTCCTCGCGCGCATATTTAATGCTGTTCTGAATGAGCTGGCCCAGGATAAACTCGAGCCATTTTTCGTCGGTAAAGACCTCGAAGTCGAGGTTCTCGCACACCGGAGCCACGTGCACCGCAATGAGCTCGCGCGCGTTGGCCTTAATCGCACCCGTCACCAAGGTCTTAAGGTCCCAGCGGCGAATCAGGTAGTCGCGCTCCACGACTTCCGAGCGCGCGTAGTACAGCGCCTGGTCGATATAGCGTTCCACGCGAGCCAACTCGCGACCCAGGTCATCGACACGTGTTGGGTCATCTGCGCCGCCGTCGAGGTTTTCCAGAATCAGGTGAGCCGCCGCCAGGGGCAGCTTGGCCTCGTGGACCCAGCTCTCGATATAGTCGCGATAGTCTTCGGTCTGACGCCGGCCCTCGGCAACCTCGTCGCAGGCGGCTTTGCCCACCCGGCACAGGACCTCGTACTCGAGCTCGCCCTCGGCATAGGTTGGGCATTGCACCATCTCCTGCACCCATGCGGGACTCTCGAGCTCCTCTGCCGCGCGCTCCAACTGACGCAGAAAACGGCGACGGCGAGCGTACTCGATCACGATGCCGAGCATACCGAAGATAAAGGACACGCCAACCGCCACGACCACGATAGAAACGGGTGCGCCGGCGACCGTCAGCACAAAGCAGCTCAGCAGCACGCCGCACGTCCACACGGCGACGGGAAGCAGTGCATCTTTAAAGAACTTGCCAAACGACATAGCCGGCCCCTAGACCGAATAGCCTTGGCCGCGATGCGTGGTCAAATACCCCTTGATGCCGATTTTTTCGAGCGTGGTGCGCAGGCGGTTGATGTTGACGGTGAGCGTATTGTCGTCCACGAAGGCGTCGGAGTCCCACAGGTCCTGCATGATGGCCGAGCGCGAGACGATCTTGCCCGCGCGGCTCAGGAGCAGCGAGAGAATGCGCAGCTCATTTTTGGTGAGCTCGGTGCTGTCGCCGGTCGCCGTGTTGGTGACCATAGAGCGGGCGAGGTCGAGCTCCAGCCCCTTGTGGACGAGCGTGCTGCGCTCGCCTGACGCCGCGGTGCGACGCAGCAGTGCGTTGATGCGCGCCACGAGCACGCGCGCGCTATAGGGCTTGGGAACAAAGTCGTCCGCGCCGAGCGTCATGGCCATGACCTCGTCGATCTCGGTCGTGCGCGAGGTGAGGACGATGATGGGGACCTCGGATTCGCGGCGAACCTCGTGGCAGATATGCTGGCCGTCCTTGACGGGAAGCGTGAGGTCGAGCAGCACCAGGTCGGGCGCGGCGGCGAGAATATCGCGCGAGACATGCTCGAACGATTCGCAGGCCTCGATTTCAAACCCGGCGCGGGCAAGGATGTCGATAAGCTCACGACGAATGGGCTCGTCGTCCTCAACGATATAAATCAGCGCCATGGATTCCGCTCCCTTCTTGGTTGTCTTGCCACCATTATGGCTGCGGAGCCGCAAGTACGCGCCTCGCGCGGCAACAAGGTGACAGAACTGTTCGCGAACGAAAGCGTTGGCTCGCCCCTCGCTCGCAACGGGCGCGGGGATCAAATGATTATTAAATCCCCGTCCCAGAAAAATCATTTAGCAGCGGGCACGGAGCTTTTCGTAGCCTTCGGCGAAGAAGGCGACCGTCGCGGCGTCGGCCTCGGCGGCATCCGTCTCGGTTGCGGGGACCACGCCGTGCTCGTCGCTCACCAGGAACAACGCGCCCTTAAGCTGCGCGGGAATGTCTACGCGCGTGACCGGGATGCCCTTGGTCTGGGCCAGCTGCTCGATGAGCGTCGCCGTGCCGCACAGGAACTCGTCCGCCGGCGCCACAAAGGCGAGCTCGCCGTTGTTGACGGCGGCGAGCAGCTCGGGCGCCACACCAGTTTCGTCAGCCTCGGAGCGGGCCTCGGCAGAGCGGGCACGCAGCGCCTTGGCCGACGTATCGGCGAGCGGCTCGTACTCCCCCACCGTCATGGCGGCGTTGCCGTTGATGTCGATCACCAGCATGAGCACGCCGTCGCGTGCGGTGTAGTCGCCTTCGGCAAGCGACCACTCAACGTGCTGTTTGGCCCAGCTGAGCATGTTATGGGTAAGCGGCTCGCCCTGCACCAGGCGCTCGGATAGCGCGCGAATGTGGCGGTTGAGCATGGGCACCTTTTTGTTGGACATGCGCCAACGGCAGACAAGCGCGGGCTTGTCGAGCGTGAACTTCTCGACCGCCTCCTGATTGGCGCAAAAGTCCTCGTACGCACGCTGGTCCTCGGCATTGCCAAACAGCTCGGCATCATCAATCTGGGGCATGGTCATACCTTTCGTGTTAGTCATTCCGTCCTCTTATACCAAAAAGACGGCCCTCCAAACGGAGCGACCGTCTTTTGCAGAGATTATTTTGTCCCGAGGCGAAACTTAGTGCCTAAAGTGGCGAGCGCCCGTGAAGACCATAGCAATATTGTGCTCGTTGCAGGCCTGGATGCTCTCGTCGTCGCGCTTGGAGCCGCCGGGCTGAATGATGCAGGTCACGCCATGCGCGGCAAGCACGTCGACGTTGTCGCGGAACGGGAAGAACGCGTCGCTTGCACAGGCAAAGCCGCCCTTCTCCACGCCCTCGCGCTCGCAGAAGTCCTCGGCACGCTCGCAAGCAAGTAGCGCAGAGTCAACGCGGTTAGGCTGACCCGGGCCCATGCCAATGCCGGCCTTACCCTTGGAGACCAGGATGGCGTTGGACTTAACGCCCTTGCAGACCTTCCAGGCAAACTCGAGCTCGGCCATCTCGGCGTCGGTGGGCTTGCGGTCGGTGGGGAACGTAAAGGTCGCGGGGTCCTCGGTCACGTGGTCGACCTCCTGCACCAGCATGCCGCCGTCGATGGAGCGCAGCTCCACCTGGGCGCCGTGGTCCACGCCGCCGGTAGCCAGCACGCGCAGGTTGGGGCGCTTGGCCATGCGCTCGAGCGCCTCGGCAGTGTAGCTCGGGGCGATGATGACCTCGACGAACTGCTTGTTCTGATCAGCAAAGTGCTCGACCAGCTCATAGGGAACCTCGCGGTTGCAGGCGATGATGCCGCCGAAGGCGCTCTTGGGATCGCAGGCGAAGGCGCGGTCGTAAGCGGACGTAATGTCCTCGGCAACGGCGGAGCCGCAGGGGTTCTGGTGCTTGAGGATCACGCAGGCAGGCTCGTCGAACTCGCGGACCAGGTTCCAAGCGGCATCGGCATCCAGATAGTTGTTGTAGCTGAGCGGCTTGCCCTGGATCTGCTCGGAGCCCACGAGCGGAAACTGCGAGCTCGCGGTGTTCTCGCAACCCTCGGCAAAGCGGTAGACCGTAGCCTTCTGCTGAGGATTCTCGCCATAGCGCAGGTCGTCGACCTTCTCCAGCGAAATCTCGAGCTTGGCAGAGGTATCCGCCACGTCACTTGCCTGGGCGGCAAGCCAACGGGAGATAGCCGTGTCGTAGGCGGCGGTGGTCTGGTAGACCTTCACCTGCAGACGACGACGGGTGGAAAGCGTGGTGCAACCGCCGGTCTCGCGCATCTCGGCCAGGACGGCGTCGTAGTCGGCCGGATCGGAGATGACGGTAACACTCGCGGCGTTCTTGGCGGCAGAGCGCAGCATGGAGGGGCCACCGATGTCGATGTGCTCGATGGCGTCCGCAAAGGTGACCTCGGGGTTAGCGACGGTCTTCTCGAACTCATACAGGTTGACGACGACCAGGTCGATCAGCTTAATGCCGTGCTGAGCGGCCTCCTGCATGTGCTGCTCGGAATCGCGGCGGGCCAGCAGCGCGCCATGAACCTTGGGGTGCAGGGTCTTAACGCGGCCGTCCATCATCTCGGGATAGCCCGTGAACTCCTCGATGGGGGTTACGGGAACGCCCGCATCCTCGATAGCACGAGCCGTGCCGCCCGTAGAGATGATCTCGACGCCAAAGTCATCGACCAGCGTCCGTGCGAAATCGACGACGCCCGTCTTATCGGTAACCGAGATCAACGCGCGTGCGATCTTCACATCAGATCCCATGCAGTCCTCCTGTCTGGTACGCCGCCGTGCTCTGTGAGTCGGTGATACGTCGATCTGCAGCGCTCGCGCAGCGGCATTGAAAATACTGATTCAATGTAGCGCATCGAGCGCGTCGATGCACCCCGCAACGGTCGCATGTGCAGAAAAAGCTTGCGAGCGGAGGGCATGGGCGCGGCACCGGGCGCGGTGAGTTCATGGAACACAGGGGCACCATAATTCGATGCCAATGGCGTGGTAGAACTGTGCTCGATATGCATCCGCAAAAGAAAGAGGCACCATGGTCTCGCGGGTTCTCTACCGACCGTTTGATACCGAAGACTTCGACACCATCGCGCTGATTCTGCAGCAGCTTTGGCATAACAATTCGGATAACGATGAGTACAACCGCCTTGAGGCCGCGTGCGACCTTGCCTACTGCCTTTCGTCGTCGACGTTTTCGCAGGTTGCCGTCATCGACGGCCAGGCGCGCGGCATTGCGCTCGCGCGTGCGGGGCAAAGCTCCGGCGCCACCGTCAATGAACATTGGATGGATACCGAGCGCGCGCTGCTATCGCAGATGCGTGAGCTGGAGCCCGATGCCTGCGCCGAGTATCTCTCGTTTGTGCGCGCAACCATCCGCACCAACAACCGTCTGCTCGAAAGCAGCCCCCTGCCACACGACAACGAGGTCACGCTGCTTGCCGTGGATCGCGATGTCCATGGCCTGGGCGTTGGCTCGGTCTTGCTCGACGCCGCGGTCTCGCACCTGTCCTCGCGCGGGGCGACAAGAGCGCACCTGTACACCGACTCCAACTGCTCATGGAAGTTCTACGAGCTGCACGGCTTTAAGCGCACGGCCACGCACCGCGCCAACCGCGAAGAGCGCCGCCACGACATGCCGCGCGAAAGCTTCCTCTATGAGCTCGATCTAACAGCCTAGCCCAGGCAGCCACACCTAGTCATTTAAGAACGTCCCCAATGACTGATCCCCAACGACTGGTCATTTAAGTCTGTCCCCAATGAGTAGCCGAAGCCCTCGCCGGCATCACCCTATAGAGGGTCTGCAAATAGCTGTGGTCAAAAAACATCAAATATGAGTACTGTTACCTTTTTAGTAGCAGCGCAATTCGGCTTTTTCGGGTCTCTTAGGCGTCTCGACGCGTCGGATGAACTAACGTATCTCCCCAAATGTACAATAAAATGGACTCCTAACGAGAAATAATATCGTTAGGAGTCCATTTTTTAGTACAAACAAATGTGACAATCTAGGCAACAGTACTCATATTTGGCATTTTTTGTCCACTGCCCCTTGCGCGAAGGTCCTCAGCGGAAAGTTTGACCCGTTTCGATGCACAAAAATGGGATGAATCTTCCCTGGCAACCGCCCAGAAAGATCCACCCCAAAGCAAGCGCTCGCTAGAACGTTCCGCCGCCGCCTCCGCCGACGCCGCCACCGCCGCCACCGGAAAAGCCGCCGCCGCTGCCGCCGCTCGAACTATCGGAACTCGAAGCCAGCTCGCGGATGGTCTCGTGGTACACATCGTTGAACGAATCGAGCGGGGACTCGTTGCCGTAGTGATGGTAATACCACCAGTAGCAGGGGTAGTTGTCGTAGAAATCGTCGCTGTTGCGCAGGTCCGCAGGCACGGCCTCGGCCAGCTGTCGCAGCACTTCTTTCGAAACGCCCAGGGCAACGCCCATCACCAGCAGTTTGTTCCACAAGATCAGGTCGCTGGGAATGGCCTCCTTCAGGCGCGTAAAGTCCTCAAGCCAATGCTTGAGCGCTTTACAGCGAGCCGCCACCTCGGCGCCCTCCGGCGTGTAACGGCGGAAGGTGCAGCTCAGGACAAAGCCCACGATCGTGACGGGGATCGAAATCACAGCGGCACCGACGTTGGCGTCCGCAAAGTCGGTATAGAACAGAGAGCCCAAAATGCCAAAGACAATGATGATGCCGAGAACCAGGCCGGCCACCATCACGATAGTGCCATCCGATGCGATAAACTCGCGCTCCTCCAGCTTGCCCTTAACCGTGCTCTGATAGTCCTCGAGCTTGTCGCCAACAGATTCAGTACGCTCGCTGGCATACTCCTCCAGCTCGCTAAACGTGCGCGAACGGACGCCGTCTTTATCGGGCTTAACGCCAGCGAAGAAAACCTTGAGCACGTCGCGATCGATGCCGTCCTTCTTGGCGGCCTTCCAGGCCTCGTCGGTCACTGTGATGCGATACGTCTGCTCCTCTTTTTCGCGACGGAGCAGACCCTTCTTCTTGGTCTCGGTCGCTTCTTCTAGCTTGATCACGCGGTCGTCGGTCAGCTTCATCAGTGTGGCGATATATGCCTGATCGGGCACGCCGTTCCAGCTCATAAGAGCTGCAAGCACCGCGGGATGGTCGGCGGAGGGCACATCGCGGAAGTACTCGTCCTGGAAGAGCGGCTTGGGCTTGGGCCTGCGCAGCTTGAGCATCACGATCACACCGGCATAGGCAACCGCCACGACAACACACGCCACGGCGATCGCACCGGCAACCGCACGCGCGTGCTCACGGCGGGCGTTAGCTTCGTCGGCCCATTCCTTCTCTTCGCTCAGGATCGTTGACATGCGATCTTCGCCCGAAGCGGCAAGCTGCGGCACCCAGTCGCTAGGGAAGGCGATGCGTGCCTCGGCGAATTCGCCCTGGTGCACGCAGGGAATGGTATAGGTGACCATGGGCTCGTCCTCATCGAGCGACACGTCGCCCGTCAGCGGACCATGGCCCCATGCGCGGAAGTTATCGCCCTTGACGGCCGCCGTCCCGGCAGCGGCATTCGCGAAGCACACTTCCATCTCGACGTCATCGGAATCCGCAGACCAGCCGTCACCCACGAACTTCCAGTAGAGCTCGGCGGTATCGGCCCAGTTCATAACCGCACCGGTCATGGTGTAGCTCACGTAGTAGATTGCGCTGTCGCCGCTCTCGTGAGGGCTGAACACCTTAATCCTTACGCCGTCACCGGTCTGCTCGACCGTGTAGACGCCAGAGTCGCCCTTGTTCGCGCTATCGACTTTGTTAAACGCGGTGTCCTCTTCCTCGACACTCAGCACGTCAACGCCCGCCGTGCCGCCCTGCTGGTTGGTGCCCGTATTGATCTCCCAAAACACGCCGTTGATGTCGTCGTCGAAATCAAACTGGCGTCCCTCGACAACGGTCAGCGATCCATCGGCCTCGACCGTGGCACTGATGTAGGTTTGGGTCATGGAATACCCGTCGGCACCCGCAACGGCGGGCAACAGCAGCAGCGCGCACGCGACGAGCGCGCAAATGGAAGCAAATCGCGCAAACGGGCAGCGCTGCCGACAGGTCTTGGCAACGGGGGCGTTCATAGGCACATCCTTTGTCTGTGATACCAGTAGCGTCATTGTCCCACGTTTGCGGGTTCATGTGACGAACATCTAGGTCAGCGGAGTATTAAACGGGACGAAAGTCACGCCCGCGACCGGCACCTGGGGACGTTCCTTATCTGCCGGCAATCTGGGACACTCCTTGGCATAGCCCGCTCCGGCATAGATACCACTTCATAGCTCCGTCACAGGTGTAGCGGCTTTGTGTGGGCGCGGCGTGAGCCGATTAAGCCGGCGAGCGAGGGGCATAAAGCAGTTGAGCGAAAACGGTTTGCCCCTTTGCCGTTCGCTTGAGGATCATGTCCCCCTTTTCCGCGGAAACCCCGGCAGTTGCGAAGAGCTGCCGGGGCTTCTGTCGTTTGAGGGGTTGAAGGGGCTGAGCTTGGGGCGGTAATCGAGGTGTTGAGTCGGTGCCCGCCGCGCACAACACGCAGCCTCGGCAACTCGCGAGCATCGACGACGCCCCCTCACCTCACCCCGCGCTATACTCGTCCGCATGGATATCAACGCATGCAACATAGCAACACACGCCGCGGGCGCACCAGCAGCGGCCGCTCCCGCGCCCGTCGTGGGCCGCTTTGCCCCGTCGCCCTCGGGCCGCATGCATCTGGGCAACGTGTTCAGCTGCCTGTGCGCGTGGCTTTCGGCCCGCAGCCAGGGCGGCAGCATCGTGTTGCGCATCGAGGACCTGGACGATCGCTGCAAGCGCCCGGAACTTGCCGCCCAATTGATTGACGACCTAGCCTGGCTGGGGCTTGAGTGGGACGAAGGCCCCTACTGCCAGCACGATCGCCTGGACTTGTACGAGGACGCCCTGCACCAGCTGCAAGACGCCGGCCTCACCTATCCCTGCTTTTGCACGCGCGCCGAGCTCCACACCGCAAGCGCGCCGCACGCCAGCGACGGCACGCCCATCTACCGCGGCGCCTGCCGAGGCCTTTCTGCCGAGGAGGTTACCCGCCGCAGCGCCCTGCGCGCTCCCGCCACGCGCCTGCGTGTGCCCGCCGTCGACGACCTCGCCGGCGACGTGATCGAATTCGTTGACCGCACGTACGGAGCCCAATGCGAGGCACTCGCCACCGAGTGCGGCGACTTTTTGGTGCGCCGCAGCGACGGCGTGTTTGCCTATCAGCTGGCCGTGGTGGTCGACGACGCTGCCATGGGCGTCACCGAGATCGTACGCGGATGCGACCTGCTTGGTTCCACGCCGCGCCAGATCTATCTGCAACATCTGCTGGGACTGCCCACACCGCGCTACGCGCACATCCCGCTGCTCATGTCGCCGGACGGCCGCCGCCTTTCCAAGCGCGATCGCGATCTGGACCTGGGCGAGCTCCGCACCCGCTTTGGCACACCCGAGGCACTGTTGGGATGGCTCGCCGGGCAAACAGGCATCGCGCCGGACACCACGCCGCGTACCGCCGAGCAGCTGGTCGAGCACTTTAGCTGGGACGTCATCCGCGCGCACCGCGAGAACATCACCGTAATGGCCGAGTAGTCAAACGCCCTGCCCCCTTCACTACCCCCCCCCCCGACGAGTGCGTAATTCTGTATCTTGTTATGTACGGAATAGTTCCGTACAATGATGCAAAGGAGGTTTTACCATGCCAACGATTGAGAAACAGCGCCGTATGGATCTAAGGCTGACCGAGCGTCAACGCCTTACTTACGAGCGCGCCGCGGCCTTGCGCGGGCAAACTCTCACCCAATGGGCCACGGCTCACCTCGACGAGAGCTCCGCACGTGACATCGCCGAGGCGTCAACAACCTATCTTTCTCCTGATGGTTTTGATGCATTTTGCGAAATGCTCGACTCACCCATGCCCCAAGCCGCAAAAGCGCTGCTCGACCGTAAAGCGATTTGGGAATGAGCACGTTTACCAAGCCCGTTCAACTCCCCGTTGGTCAAGGCATCGAGGCTTTCCACTGCGGTAATACCCTTGTAGACGGATGGGCTAAAAACAGATCAGCCTCGGCGCGAAGAAGAGGGTCGGCGGTTATATACGCATCGTATTACGACGGCGCAGTCGCCGGGTTCTATACGCTATGTACGCACTCCGTAGCTCGCGAAAATGTTGACGGAGGATGGTTCGTTCGGAACTCCCCCTCCCAAGTTCCCGCAGTGTTGCTTGGAATGATGGGGGTTGATGAGAAATTCAAGGGGCTTGGTCTGGGAGCATCGTTGCTCAAAGATGCCATCGAAAACGCCTTAAAAATTTCTGCCCTAGCGGGAGCGCGAGCTTTGGTTGTCGATCCAGTAGATGATGAGGCGGCAGCGTTCTATGCGCATTTCGGCTTTGCAGCCCTACCCGGCACCAACCGAATGGCGTTGAAACTCTAGACCGCCAGCAGCATCTCCTCCAGCTCCCAGTATGTCTTAAGTTACCCTACAGATAATGACTATTGCCAAAATGTAGGGTAACTACCCAAGGCATCATACGAAGAGCTCGCTATGCCTGCCCCTACGCAACGTCCCAGGGCTGGAGCTCGCCGCCCAGGCGAACGATGCAGTCGTAGAGCACGGTGTGGCGCTCGGCCGGGTTGGCATCCCGATGAAAATGCCCGTAGTACCAGCGCTTGTAGTCCAAGCGATCTTCCAGCTCGTCGAAAAATGCCGTAAGCCGATCGACAGCTGGATAATTCCAGCCAGGTGCCGGATAGAGCGTGGGCGAGAGCATGCGCGTGGAGCAGGTGTGGGTGATCACGTAGTCGACCTTCCAGCCCACGCTATCGAGCTTTGCCCGTGCCTCCTCAAAGTTGCGCTCGCCCGGCAGCTCCTGCGGCCACCAGCTGGAATACGGGATGCGGTATTCCTTGTCCACACTCGTGGCGCCGCCCATGGTAAAGATCGTCGACCCACCGAGCTCAAAAACCTCGCCGCGCGTCAGGCGCCGTATAGGCGAGGTGTCCGACAGGCGTTGCGTCAGTCCACCGTGCCACAACTCCAGGGGGCGCTCCGCCCAATGGTCGTAGCGTTCGTGGTTGCCGTCGACGAACAGCACGGTATAGGGGCGCGACTCCAGCCAGGCGATATCGGCGCATTCCTCGGCAGAAAAATCCCACGGAAAGCCAAAGTCTCCCGCGATAATCAGATAGTCGTCGCTCGTCAGACTATCCCCAAGCTCCCAGTCGCGGAGCTTTTGCATGTCGATGCCACCGTGGACATCACCCGTCACATAAACCGTCATCGGATCACCACTTCCCTCTTATAGGCTTCGAGATCGTGCTCGATCTGCTCGTCGCCCGTGGCGTTGACCCACCACGGCCATTTAACGCAACACGCCGGCTCGTCGACCTGCGCAAACCACGACTTGAGCTCCTCCAGGCTCACCGGGGCGTAGCCGTTGGCGTCCACGCCCACGTCATAGCGCAGCAGCCCCTGCCTAAGGTTGAACGTGTTGTACGCGCCGCCGCAGCTGTGGATATGTCCGTGAAGATGCCAGCCGCCGTGCGACATGCCTTGCCAGTCGACCATGGGATAGTGGCTCAGCACGATTTTTTGGCGGTCGATCTTGAGCACACAAATGGGCGGCTCGACGATAAAAGCATCCGCCACCGCAGGCTGCGTCCAGTCTTTGTCGTGGTTGCCAGGCAGCAGATGGACGTGCTTGCATGCAATGCTCTTACGCAGCTCGTAGGCGTCTTGCACCGTCATCTTAAAGCTGAAGTCACCCAAAATGTAAAGCTCGTCATCCGCAGCGACCTTGCTATTAATGCTAGCGACCATGGCGTCGTTCATCTGCCCAACAGTCGACCAAGGCCTGTCGGCGAGCCGCAGCATGTTCTCGTGCCCAAAGTGGGTATCGCTGGTAAACCAGATCATGGGGACCTCCTAACGCTCTTGCTCAAAATAGTCACTCGCCGTCTCATCCTGCCCATCGGCACATCGCGCTTCGATCGGCACGATATCTTGGTAGATAAGACGATGCTTGTCATCGCGCCATTCATCGTCATGGTAATGGCCAAAGAACCAGGTGCGGTAGTCGAGCCGCCCGTCGAGCTCGCCCAAAAAGGCCTGCAGCGAATCGTCGTAGAACTCGCGATTGCACTCCATGCACAGCTCGTCAGCCAAATCGACCGGCGCCTCGTGCGTCACAACATAGTCGACCTTCCAGCCCGCGCGATCGAGCGAGGCGCGACAGTGTTTGATCTCGCGCTCACTCGGCATCTCCTCGGGCCACCACGTCTTTCCCTCCTGACGCCACTGTTTGTCATGGCTCGCGGCGCCACCCATGGCGAGCACCGTGGTCCCCGTGATGTCGAACACCTCGCCGCGCATCAGGTGCAGCACGTGCGGGCGAACCTCGTGAACGAGGCCCCCGTTCCACTCACGCATTGGCAGCCCCGCCAGCAGATGATGGTTCTCGTGATTGCCGTCGACAAAACACGTGGTCCAGGGCTTGGACTCAAACCAGTCGAGCCAGTATTTGTCGGTGTTCGAGCCGCTCCATATAAAGCCAAAGTCGCCGGCAACGATGACAACGTCATCGCGCGTCAGCGTTCGACCCAATGGCCAAACGCGCGACGAGAAGCGACTCGCCCCATACTCGGCAACACCGTGAACGTCTCCGGTAACGAAAATAGACATCAAACAACACCTCCGTGCTGTGCGACTCTGGACAAATCAATGGAAGAAATTGCAGGCCGGGCCGGCATCTGTATCCCTTAGGGCTTACCCTTCGTTCTTCCATCCAAACGGATCAAACACCCAAAAAACTAGATCGAGCACACTGTTGGCGGGCAACATGCTGAACAGGGGATCTTTCCTCGCTTGAGCGCGGTCGCCAAAGGCACGCTTGTTCTGATGGCGTTTTGAGGAAGGTTTTTGCATCCAGCAGAGCGGTGATAAATCTTGCCGTTCTTAGTGACGATTACCTTGATTTTTGAGGTATCCACGCTGCGGGGCTCGA